>NZ_VWWH01000024.1:0-86699 GCF_011753045.1 Burkholderia sp. Ap-955 | reverse complement strand
CGCGCCCGCCCGCGCGCAGGTCAGCCTGCGGCCGGTTCGACGGCCTCGCCGCCCGCGGCCGCGGCTTCCGGCACGAAGAAGCGTTCGTTCAGCTCGGCAAGCCCGAACATCCCGAGGATCTCGTTCAACCGCTCGCCGGGCCGGCGGCGCGGCAGGTTCTTGTATTGCGCGATGATCAGCTCGTTCTTCATCGAATGCTCCCAGCCGACCAGTTCGGTCACGCTGACCTGGTAGCCGTGCGCTTCGAGCTGCAGGCAGCGCAGCACGTTGGTGATCTGGCTGCCGAATTCGCGCGTATGCAGCGGATGCCGCCACACTTCCGTCAGCGCGTTCGCGAGCGACTTGCCCTTGTTCTTGCGCAGCACGCCCGCGACTTCCGCCTGGCAGCACGGCACCAGCACGATGTGCTGCGCGCGCTTCGCGAGCGCGAAGCGGATCGCGTCGTCGGTCGCCGTGTCGCACGCGTGCAGCGCGGTGACGACGTCGACCGTTTCAGGCAGTTTCGGCGACGTGATCGAATCGGCAACCGACAGGTTCAGGAACGACATGCCGCCGAACCCGAGCCGCGCGGCAAGCTCGGCCGAGCGCGTGACGAGCTCCTCGCGGGTCTCGATCCCGTACACGTGCGACGCGAACGCCGGCGTGCCGTGCCCCGGCTGCTGCTTGAAGAACAGGTCGTACAGGATGAAGCCGAGATACGACTTGCCGGCGCCGTGATCGACGAGCGTCACGCTGCCACGCTCGGCCTGCACGCCGGCGAGCAGCGGCTCGATGAACTGGAACAGGTGATAGACCTGCTTCAGCTTGCGGCGGCTGTCCTGGTTCAGCTTCCCGTCGCGGGTGAGGATGTGCAGTTCCTTCAGCAGCTCGACGGACTGCTCCGGGCGGATTTCGTGGGTCTTGTTCGACATCGTGAAGCGGCGCCGGGCCACGGTCGGTCGACCACGGCCCGGCGGCGGGAATTCGTGAGGAATGGCGGTAGTTTACCGAAAATGCGCGGTCAGGCTCGTGCGCCGAGCCGCCAGAGCGACGTGACCTCGGCCTGGCGTGCCGCGTGCAGCGGATCGTCGGCATCCATCGCCTTCGGGTGCGCGGGGCGGATGTCGTCGCGGCCGAGCACGACGAGGCCCGCTTCGTCGATCCATTGCAGCAGCGTGTCGCGCGGCCGCAGGCCGAGATGCTCGGCGAAATCGGACAGGATCAGCCAGCCTTCGCCGCCCGGCTCGAGGTGCGCGGCGAGCCCCGCGAGGAAGCCACGCAGCATGCGGCTGTCCGGATCGTAGACCGCGTATTCGATCGGTGCGCTCGGCCGGGCCGGCACCCACGGCGGGTTGCAGACCACGAGCGGCGCACGGCCGGCCGGGAACAGATCCGCCTCGACGACTTCGACGCGATCCGCGTGGCCCAGCCGTTCGACGTTCTCTCGCGCACAGGCGAGCGCCCGCGGATCCTGGTCGGTCGCGACGACACGCTCGACGCCGCGCGACGCAAGCACGGCCGCCAGCACGCCGGTGCCGGTGCCGATGTCGAACGCGAGCGACGTCGCCGGCAGCGGCGCGCGCGCGACGAGTTCGACGTATTCGCCGCGCACCGGCGAGAACACGCCGTAGTGCGGGTGGATCGGCGCACCGCCGAGCGCCGGGATCGGCACCCCTTTCTTGCGCCATTCGTGCGCACCGACGAGGCCAAGCAGTTCGCGCAACGACACGACCGACGGCGCGCCGCCGGGCCCGTACGCCTCTTCGCATGCGGCGCGCACGTCGGGCGCGCGGCGCAGCGGGATCGTGTAGTCGGCATCGAGCGGGATCAGCAGCATGCCGAGCGTGCGGGCGCGCTGCGACTGCGCGAGACGATGCAGGTTGAATGCGTCGACGCCGGCCGCGGCTTTCGCCTTCTTCGGCTTGCGCTCGACACGGCGCGCCATCGCCTGCACGAGCTGGCGCGCATTCTGGAAATCGCCCTGCCAGACGAGCGCGGTGCCCTCGCAGGCAAGACGGTAGGCCGCGTCGGCAGTGAGGCGGTCGTCGGCGGGCACCGCGCGCTTCGGCGGTTGCACGCCGGCTTCGGAGCGCCAGCGCACGGCATGATCGGCGCCGTCGGCGTCGGTCCAGTGGAAAACGGGGAAATCGGTCACGCGAACTCGGTTACGGTTGGCTTCAACGGCGGCGAGAATTCACCGCGCGGACCACACCATACCGCGCTTTGCCCGACCCGGCAAAACAGGCACCGCAACGCGTGCCCGAAGGCGCTCGCGGCGGTGCAACCGGCGATCAGGTCAGGTCGAAGGCTTCGGCAACCGGCGCGTCGCGCTTGACGGCTGCAATGCCGTTCTCGCGCCCTTGTACGCTCGTGTAGGTTTCGCTCGTACCGATGACCTGGTGATTCGCGGCCTTCAGGTTGAACATGGGTTCGCCGTTGCGGGCGAGCTTCCGCTCGTAACGCTCGTCCCGCGGTGCATTTCACGCACGGACGCGATCCCGTTTCTCGCGCCGCCTTTCTCTTCGTACCGCTCGCTCGCGAGGATGATCTCGCCATTCGCCGACTTCAGATGGAAGTAGTACTGACCGTTCGTGGCTTTCATGATTTCGAATTTTGCCGCCATGTATTTCTCCTGGAAAAGTGTCCGGCCAGCGAGTCTACGTGCCGCATCGGCAAAAATCGACATGGCGCCAGAATGAATGTTGAAGAGCGTCAAATCGTCAATTTTGCGTGACGTTTGCGCGACGTTGTCCGCAGCCACGCATGCTATCCGCCCCACCCCGGCATCGCGGGCAGGCGCAGCGTGCCCGCGTCGTTGAAGTGCACGGTGCCGAGCACGCCGCCCGCGAGCCGGCCGCGCAGCGCATACGGCAGCTCGCCGTTCGCGGCCGCGCCGGGCAGGTTCCACGCCTGCCGCGCAGCGGCGAAGGCCGACACGGAAACCGGCACGTCGAGCACGGCCTCGCCGAAGCGCGGCACGGTGCCCGAGCGATCGCTGACGCCGCCCGCGAACGGCGTGCCGTTCAGGTCGAGTGCAACCGAGATGCCGTCGTAGTCGATCGGCGCGTCGTTCGGGTTCTGCACGCGCAGCTTCAGGCTGAAACGCATCTCGAGGCCCTGCCCGACGAGCGGGTCGAGCCCGACGACCGTCACGCGCACCGGGTCGCGCGTCAGCCCCGCGCAACCGCCGAGCAGGAGCACGGCGGCGAACAGCAGCAGCACGGCGCGCAGCGGCGCGATACGGAACAGGGTTCGTGGCATGGGAAAACCTCCTCGCGGCAATCGGTGAGCGGATCGTCGCTGCATTGTACCGAGCACGCCCCGGTACGCCGGGTTTCGTAGTTTTCGCAGTCCCGCGAGATCGTTAATAGATTAAAACTACGAAGATAACAGCCAAACGGAAAGCGCATTAATGCCTTCCAGCATTCAATGGAGCACGGCGAATTCAATAGATGCAATTTCTAAATTTTTCGTTTCCTTTACCTAAAACCATCAAGTATATTTACGCATCCTTCGAGCAAGCCGACAAACCTTGAAGCCGCATGACGGTGATTTTACGGAACGGCGACATGCCTTCCTGCCATCCTGCGACGAGGCCCGGCCAGCCCCGTAGGTCGTCTGTTCAAAGGGGAAAGCGCGCCCGCCCAGGGCGTGTGGCTCCGTGTCGTGCGCGCGAAATCAATTCAGTACAACACGCGCCCGGCCATTTTGAACCGGCAAGTTAACCGACATCCGGAAATCCAGAGGGGGCAGTAAACCATGATTACCTTCACGTAGTCGGCCGCCGTCTTTTCGAATAATCCGTCATTGGCATTTTCATCGCTGTTGATTAACGGCGAGGGGATTGTCTTTGCCGGCGTTTTCGCAGCACTGAACGATTCTTTCAACAATCGAGGTTTCAGTCATGTCGATCAACATTCGCAAGATGCGTTATCTGCCGATCGTCGCCGCGCTCGCGCTAGCCGGGTGCGGCGGCGACGACGGCGGCGCGGGCTCGGCTTCCGCGCTCAGCTCCGCCGGCGCGCCGCACTCGGGCTCGTCGCCCACCGTCACCGCGCCGCCGAGCGCCTCCAACGTCGACAAGAGCGTCTCGCCTGTCGAGTTGCCGGACACCGTGGTACCCGTGAACTACCGGCTGTGGTTCCGCCCGAACGACGCGCTGAACGCGTTCGACGGCCGTGCCGACGTCGAGATCAAGGTGCTGAAGCCGGTCAACAACATCGTGATCGCCGGCCACCGGATCAAATTCACGAACGGCCGCATCACGCTGCAGCCGGGCAACATCCAGCTGATCGCGACGCCGCAGGACAAGGGCGACTTCTACCAGCTGCGCCCCGTGAGCGGCACGATCTCGCCGGGCAACTATTCGCTGCACATGGAGTGGACGGGCATCATCAACTTCAAGTCGTATGACGATCCGGTCGCGAAGACCGGCGGCAGCTGCGGCGACGATCCGTATCCGGGCTGCTCGGCCGCGGAAGGCGTCTTCCGCGTCGACCTGAAGGGCACCGACGGCAAGACGAGCGGCGCGATCCTCACCCAGGGCGAAACCAACCTGTCGCGCCAGTGGTTCCCCGGCTGGGACGAGCCGGCATTCCGCCCGACCTATGAAGTGACGGCCGAAGTGCCGCAAAGCTGGCGGGTCGTGTCGAACGCGGCCGAGAAACCGTCGACCAACGTCGGCGGCGGCTACAAGCTCGTGCAGTTCGAGAAGACCCCGCCGATGCCGTCGTACCTGCTGTTCTTCGGCGGCGGCCTGTTCGACACCTACGAGGACGACTTCTCGAGCCCGCTGCCGGGCGGCAAGGGCGGCCTGCACCTGCGCGTGTTCACGCCGCCGGGCATGAGCGACTGGGCGAAGCCGGCGATGGACCGCACCAAGCAGGCGCTCGACTTCTACTACCGCTATACGGGCATCGCGCTGCCGCTCACGAAGTTCGACACGGTGGCCGCGAACGACGCGTTCAAGGAGCAGAAGGACCTGAACTTCGGCGGGATGGAGAACTGGGGATCGATCCTCGAGTTCGCCGACGACATCCTGCCGCAGCCGGGCCAGCCGATGTCGCACTACGGCAACGAGGTGCTGACGCACGAAGTCGCGCACCAGTGGTTCGGCGATCTGGTCACGACCGACTGGTGGGACAACGTGTGGCTCAACGAGTCGTTCGCGACGTTCTTCGAGACGAAGACGACGATCCAGTTCTTCCCCAACGAGTTCAGCTGGCTCGACCAGGTGAAGAACAAGTACCGCGTGATCAATCGTGACATCGGCCCGAACGCGTTCCCGGTCGCACCGAACTTCAACGGCTGGGCGTCGAACGACTTCGTGCTGAGCGCCAGCGCGTTCACGTACGACAAGGGCGGCCACGTGCTGAAGACGCTCGAGAACTATCTCGGCGAACAGACATTGCGCCGCGGTCTCCAGCAGTACCTGGTCGACTACTCGTTCGGCAACGGTACGCCGAAGCGTCTGTGGGATGCACTGTCGAAGGAAAGCGGCCAGGCGATCGGCGCGATCGGCGACAGCTACGTCCGCCAGACCGGCGTGCCGCTGATCTCGCTCGACACGCAGTGCGACCTGACGAAGAATCAGACGGTCATCACGCTGAAACAGCAGCCGTTCCCGAACAAGAACGCGTATCCGGGCCTGCAATGGACGGTGCCGATCACGCTCGCGTACGGCCAGGGTCTCGCGAAACGCACGACGCTCGCGCTGAAGGATACGCAGACGCAAACGCGCATCGACGGCTGCACGGGCGTGGTCGCCGACCCGAGCGGGCTCGACTACTACGTCGTGAACTACAGCGACGCGGCCTGGAGCGGGCTGCTCACGCAGGTCAACGGCTCGACCGATCCGGTCCTGCTCGCGAACCTGAAGAGCGAGGCCGCACTGCTCGTCGCGAACAACCTCGCGCCGGCATCGCGCTCGACGTCGATCGGTTCGGTCGCTTCGCCGGCCGCGATGAAGCTGCGCCAGACGCCGACCTTCGGCGGCCTCGAGCCGGTGACGAAGGAACGCCCGGCACTGCACTACCAGGGCATCTTCAAGCCGCGCAAGGTACTGACGCAGTAACGGTGCGCATCCGGCCGGCGCCGCGCAGCCTGCGGCTGCCGGCCGGCGCACCGGCTTCTCCGACCTTTGACGGGCCTCGCATGCGAGGCCCTTTTTTCTTTCGGCACGGGCACCCGCCCGCCGTCATGCCCACGCGGCATCCCACGCCGGCTGCGCGAACCACGTCGCGAGAAACGCGACGAGCCGCGACGCGCGCGCGGTGCCGCGCGCCTGCTGGCGCAACACGTGGATCGTCGCCGGCTCGGGCGCCGCCGCGAACTGCGGCAGCACCGCGCGCAAGCGTCCGTCGCGCAGCGCGTCGCCCGCGAGCCAGGTCGGCAGGTGCGCGAGACCGAGCCCGTCGATCGCGGCTTCGAGCAACGCTTCCGAATGATTGCTGCGAAACCGCGGCTGCGCCGGCACGTGGCGGCGCTCACCGAAGCGCCACGCACCCGGCGGCGGCACACCGTGCCAGGGGAGGCAGTCGTGGCCGGCGAGCGCGTCGGGCGACTCGGGTTCGCCGCGCCGCGCGAGATACGCCGCGCTCGCGCACAGCACGCGCCGCTGCGGCGCCAGCACGGTCGCGACGAAGCGCGTGTCCTCGAGCGGGCCGATACGCACCGCGAGATCGACGTCGGAGCCGAGCCGCGCGCCCTGCAGGTCGACCATGCTGTCGGTCAGCACCAGGTCGACCTGCAGCGCCGGATGGCGCTGCATGAAAGCAGCCAGCGCGGCCATCAGGTGCCGGCGGCCGAACGGCGCCGGGCAGTCGACGCGCAGCAGCCCGCTCGGCTCGTCGTGCTGGCTGTGCAGGTCTTCCTGCAGGCCGCGCAGCTCGGCCAGCATCCGCGTCGCGCGCCCGTACAGCAACTGCCCGGCCTCGGTCGGCCGCAACGCGTGGGTAGTGCGATGCAGGAGGCGGATGCCCAGTTGCGTCTCGAGCCGGTCGATGCGCCGCGTGACCGACGACGCGGCGACACCCAGCCGGCGCGCGGCCGCCGAGAAGCTCTGCTGGTCGACCACGTCGACGAACAGCGCCAGATGCGGGGAAAGGAAATCGTCCATTCGGTGCCTTCGGATTTGGCTATGCGTTTAGCGCAAAGCAATCATCCGCCTTTGCGCGTTTCCGCGTCAAACCGGGCCGACTAGACTGCATGCATCCTTTTCACCCGCTGCGCGCACCGCCCCGCCGGGCCGCGCGACAGCCATCCGCCACGGAGATCATCATGCGCAGCATCCGCTTCGACGCCCCCGCCGCCGACATTGAGTCGCTCGACGCGCGGGTCAGGGAAATCGACCCGCCCGTCCCGGCCGACGGCCAGATGCTGATCGAGGTGCGCGCGGCCGGCGTCAACCCGAGCGACGTGAAGGCCGCGCTCGGCCGCATGCCGCACGCGGTGTGGCCGCGCACGCCAGGGCGCGACTGGGCCGGCATCGTGCGCAGCGGCCCGGACGGCTGGATCGGCGCGCCGGTGTGGGGCTCGGGTGGCGATCTCGGCGTGCATCGCGACGGCTCGCATGCGGAGTGGCTCGTACTCGACGCGCCGCTGGTGCGCCGCAAGCCCGCCGTGCTGACGCTCGACGAAGCGGCCGGCATCGGCGTGCCGTTCGTCACCGCGTACGAAGGCTTGCGCCGCGCCGGTATGCCGACGGCCGGCGACGTCGTGCTCGTGTTCGGCGCGAACGGCAAGGTCGGCCAGGCGGCGATCCAGCTCGCGACCGCGCACGGCGCCACCGTGATCGGCGTCGAGCGCAGCGCCGGCGGCTATCGCGGCCATGCATCGGGTGACGTGCACATGATCGACGCGTCGAACGAACCGGTGGCCGACGCGGTGCGCGCGGCGACCGGCGGCCACGGCGCGGACATCGTCTACAACACGGTCGGCAGCCCGTACTTCGAAGCGGCGAACGCGTCGATGGCGATCGGCGCGCGGCAGATCTTCATCTCGACGATCGACCGCAGCGTGCCGTTCGACATCTTCGCGTTCTATCGCGGCCAGCACACGTTCGTGGGCGTCGATTCGCTGCAGCTCAGCGGCGCCACGGTCGCGCAGATCCTCGACACGCTCGCGCCCGGCTTCGGCAACGGCACGCTGCGCCCGTTCCCGATCGGCGACGACTACGTGTACCCGCTCGAGCGCGCACACGACGCGTATCGCGCGGTGCTGGCCGGTGCGCGCGAGCGCGTCATCCTCAAGCCCTGACGCCGGACCATACGGGAGACTGCCATGATGGATTACGTGACTTCGCTCGCGGTGGGCCTCGGCGTCGGCGTGGTGTACGCGCTGCTGCACGTCCGCTCGCCGGCCCCGCCGCTCGTCGCGCTCGTGGGCCTGCTCGGGATGGTGATCGGCGAACGCGCGATCGCGCTGCTGCGCTGACGAATCGATGCGGCGCCGGTGGTACTAACGATCGTCGCGCCGGCGGAACGCCCACCATGCGGCGAGCGCCGTAAAGCCCGCGACGAGCAGCACCATCAGCCAGAAGCCGTGCTTGTTCTCCGAGAACGGCACGCCGCCGACGTTCATCCCGAAGAAGCCGGCGACGATGTTGATCGGCAGCGCGATCACGGTCACGAGCGTCAGCGTGAACAGCGTCCGGTTGTTCTGCTCGTCGAGACGCGAGCCGATCTCTTCCTGCAACAGCTTGATCCGCTCGTTGAGCCCGGCCAGATCGGCCAGCACCAGCGAGAACTCTTCGGTCGATTCGCGCAGCTCCTGCACGTCTTCCAGATGCAGCCACGCGGGCGGTTTCGCGAGCAGCCGGAAGATCGACCCGGGCTCGGGCGCAAGCATGCGCTGCAGGCGCGTCAGCGTGCGGCGCATCGCGCCGAGCTCGATGCGGCTCGACGTGAGCCGCTGCGACAGGAAGCGATCCTCGATACGGTCGACGTCGACGCTCGTGCGCCGCATGATCTGGATCAGCAAGTCGGCCTGGTCGCGCAGCAGGTGCACGAGCAGCTCGGCGGGCGACCTGAACTGCTCGCCGTCGCGCACGCACGCGCGCAGCGTGTCGACCGAGCGCAGCGGCTTGAGTCGCGCGGTGACCATGATGCGCCGCTCGACGTGGACGAACAGCGTCGCGATCTCCGACGGCGTCAGTTCGAGGTTGAACATCACGTCGTTGACGATCGCGCGCAGCGCGCCGTCTTCCTGCTCGATGCGCGTCGAGCGCGAGCCTTCGTGGAGGAATTCGAAGAAGCTGTCGGGCAGCGCGAGATGCGTGCGCATCCAGCGCTCGCTCGCGCCGTGCGCGAGATTGAAGTGCAGCCAGACGAAATCGTCCGACGCGGCATCGTGCTCGCGACACGTGCGCAGCCAAGTGGCAGCCGCGTCCGCATCGAGCGTCGCGCCGGAGCCGCCGGGAACGAAGCGGAATCCGCACACCATGCCGGATGTATCGGCGCCGTAAGTCTGTACGATCAGGTCCATCGTGTCGAAGGTCGTGCTGCACACGGCGCGTCGCGCAAAGCGGGTCGCGCGCCTGCGCCGGAAATGGAAAGGAGACGTATGCCCGACGGGCATGACGCGCCGGTGACAGCGTTACGCCGCATCATACCGTCCGACTCCGCGCCCCCAAAAGCAACGCGCCGCCCAACGGGCGGCGCAGGTGCGGCGGGTCGACACGCGCAGGACGCGTTACTGCCGCGTCTCCGACTGCGCGGCGCTCGGGCACGCGGGGTCCTTGCCCCAGTGACCCTCGCAGACGCGCCAGCGGCACAGTTGATCCTCGAAGAAACCGCGCTCCGAACACTCCTTCACGCGCGACGCCAGCGAGCCGGTCGTCGCGGCCGTCTTGGTCGGCACGGCCTGCGCCTTCTGCGCGGCGAGCTTCTTGTCGGCTGGCTTCGTGCGCGCGACGAGCGCGGCGAGCAGGTCCGCATCCGGATCGTCCTTCCCGCCCGCCTTCGCGGTACGGGCCGGCGTCGCGTCGCGATGCTTCTTCGCCTGCGCAAGCTCGGCCTGCTGTTCCTTGTGACGCTTGCGGGCCTCGGCTTTCGCGTCGGCCTTCGTATCGGTCTTGCCGTGCGCGGCGACCTTCTCGCCCTTCGCGGCGTCGGCCTTGGCGGCATCGGCCTTCGCGGTTTTGGTCGTCGCGGCAGCCGCGGCAGCGGCCGCACCGGCCGTGGCCGCACCCGATGCGTCGTCGGCGCCATTGGCGAGCGCACGCGACAGGCGGCTGTTGTCCGCGGCGGACGCGGACGATGCGGATGCAACGGTTCGGGAAGCTGCGTCGTCGTTGACGATCGTGGCCGGTTGCGCGGCGGATGCGGCGGACGCGGCATTCTGCGCGACCTGCACGGCGGCATCGCTGGCCGCTGCGGCCTTCGCCGGCGCGGCGGCTGCAGGCGCAGCCTCGGCCGTGACGGCGGGGGCCTGCTCGCCCGCATGCTGCATGCGCCATGCGCCCCAGCCACCGACGGCGACCACCAGGGCCACGACGGCGGCGATCGGCGCCTTCAGCGAACGGCGCGGCGGTTCGGCCGGCGGCGTGACACGTCCTTCCAGATTCGCGAGAATGCGCGACTGCTGAGCTCCGTCGCCTGCCGGTTTGGTATCGGACAGCAGGCTGGGCGGAGATTTCGAATTTGAATTTTCCGGCGCACTCATTCAGCGTCTCATTGAATCCTGGTTTAATTCACCGCGATAATATAGCCCGGCCTCTCGAAGCAGCCTGATTCTAAGAGCAAGCATTGCAAAACACAATCAATTCCAATTTCCGGGGATTTCTTTGATTGCCGTCGCACTCGTCGCCTATTTCGCCCTTGCCGTCGCGGTTGCGGCACTGTTGCTTTTACCGGGTATCCGCGCGACCGTATTCGAATCCGTCGCCCAGTTTCACGGCCGTCTAACGCGCCGTGCGAACGATCGCGCCTCGCGTACGCGAAGTCAGATTGTTAAATCGGCAAGCGCTACGCGCGGTGCTTTAAACGACGTGCAAAATTTACTGGTTCGCCGGCGCTTGATGATTATGGTATCGGCAGGTATTCTTGCGACGCCGCCATTGGTCGCCATTGCGTTACGCGGCCGGCAATTGTTCCAGTACGACGACACGGCGCGCGTGCCCGACGAGAAGATCGCCGCGCTGCTGCAGGGCGAACAGCTCGTCCCGCCCCCGCCGCTGCCGCCGGAAGTCTTCGCCACCAAGGAAGTCGAACAGGTACGCCCGGCGCTGAAGGATGCGAGCCGCGACTGGAACCTGCTGGATCCGGATTTCCGTACGCGTTTGCTGCTGGTCTACAAGATCATGCACGAACAATATGGTTATGAAATGGCGTTGCTGGAAGGTTACCGGAGCCCGGAACGGCAGAACCGGCTGGCGCAGATGGGCAGCAACGTGACCAACGCGGCCGCCTTCCAGAGTTATCACCAATTCGGGCTGGCGTCCGACAACGCATTCCTGCGCGACGGCAAGCTGGTCATTTCCGAGAAAGATCCGTGGGCGATGCGCGGCTACCAGTTGTATGGCCAGGTCGCCGAACAGGTTGGCCTGACCTGGGGGGGCCGCTGGAAAATGATGGATCTCGGGCACGTGGAATACCATAAACCCGGTTTTAAACTGGGACGCGGCAGCTAGCCAGGGCTGCCGGACAAGAAATAATGAGGGCGGCATGGGGCTTTTTAATCACCCGGCAGGAAACGATTTGGGCGGAGCAAACGATCGGGCATTCCGGTGCGCGATTTTTTCCGGCCGCCGCTTCCGTTTTAAATCTCACAGCGTCCTTTCATTAATGCGCGCGCCTTCTCCGATGCCGCGGGCGCATTGATGCCGGCCCCCTTCATCCCGTTTGACAGCATGGCGACACATCGCGGCGCCACCCTTGCCGCTCGGCGCGCCTGCGTCGCCTCATCGAATCGCACCGGAACCTGAACGTCCTATGCAACGCATCCTCAACGTGCTGACTCATCCGCGTACGCTCTCGATCGTCGGGATCGTCGCGCTAGCGGCCATCCTCTTCATCGTCGCCGACATGCTGCAGCTGCCGCTCCTGTGGGCGGCGATCGCCTTTGCGGCGATCCTCGCGCTGTGGCTCGTCGTCGCGCTGTGGCGCCGCTGGCGCGTGAAGCGCGCGAACCAGCAGCTCGGCCAGGTGCTGGAAGAGCAGGCGGAAACCGGCAAGATCGCCGCGCCCGCCGCCGCCGCGCTCGCCCCCGACGCGAAGACGGCCGACCTCGACGTGCTGCGCACGCGCCTGTCGGATGCGGTGAAGACGATCAAGACGTCGAAGATCGGCCAGGTGTCGGGCGGCTCCGCGCTGTACGAACTGCCGTGGTACATCGTGATCGGCAACCCGGCCGCGGGCAAGAGCAGCGCCGTGCTCAATTCCGGCCTGCAGTTCCCGTTCGCGGACAAGAACAGCGCCGTGATCCACGGCATCGGCGGTACGCGTAACTGCGACTGGTTCTTCACGACCGAGGGGATCCTGCTCGACACGGCCGGCCGCTATTCGGTGCATGAAGAAGACCGCAGCGAGTGGCTCGGCTTCCTCGGCCTGCTCAAGCGCTATCGCCCGAAGGCGCCGATCAACGGCATCATCGTCACCGCGAGCATCGCCGAACTCACCGGCAACCGCCCCGAATTCGCGATCAACCTCGCGAAAAACCTCCGCCAGCGCGTTCAGGAGCTGACGGAGAAGCTCGAAGTGTTCGCGCCGGTCTACGTGATGTTCACGAAGGCCGACCTGATCACCGGCTTCACCGAATTCTTCAGCAGCAGCGACAAGCACGAATACGACCGCGTGTGGGGCGCCACCCTGCCCTACGAACCCGACGACAAGCGTGACGTCGTCGCGCAGTTCGACACGCACTTCGAGGAACTCTACGAAGGGCTGAAGGAGATCAGCGTCGCGCAGCTGTCGCTGTCGCGCGGCAACCAGCTGTCGCCGGGCCAGTTGAGCTTCCCGCTCGAATTCTCGACGATCAAGCCGTCGCTGCGCGCGTTCCTCGCGACGCTGTTCGAGAACAACCCGTTCCAGTACAAGCCGATCTTCCGCGGCTTCTACTTCACCAGCGCGCTGCAGGAAGGCGAAACCAACAGCGCGGCCGCGCAGCGCATCGCGCATCGCTTCGGCCTCGACGGCGCCGCGCTGCCGAAGCCGCACAGCGCGTTCTCGAAGAACGGCTTCTTCCTGCGCGACCTGTTCTCGAAGGTGATCTTCGCGGACCGCCAGACGGTGCGCCAGTTCGCCAGCCCGACCAAGACGCGGCTGCGCTACGCGACCTTCTTCGGCTTCGTCGCGGCGCTCGCGCTCGCGCTCGGCGGCTGGACCTGGTCGACGATCGGCAACCAGCAGCTCGTCGCGAACGTGCAGGCCGATCTCGACAACGTCACGCGTCTGCAGCAGGGCCGCAACGACCTGCAGTCGCGCCTGCAGGCGATGGACATCCTCGAAGACCGGATCGAGCAGCTCGAGCAGTTCCGCCGCGACAAGCCGATTTCGGTGTCGCTCGGCCTGTACCAGGGCGACCGTCTCGAGCAGCACCTGCTGACCGAGTACTACAACGGCGTGCGCCAGATCCTGCTGGCCCCGGTGTCGCAGAACCTCGCGTCGTTCATGAAGGACGTGAACGCGCACCCCGAACAGCTCGTGCCGATGACGCGCCCGCCCGAATCGGGCGCCGTGCAGGGTGGCACGATGCCGGTCTCGACGAACGCGGCAGGCGCCGCGCCGCAGGCCGGTGCCGCACTGGCCGCGTCCGGCACCGCGCCGGCCGCAGCGCAGCAGCCGGCCGCACCGCAGGGCGGCCTCTACAGCGACGCGTCGCCGACCAACGTGCAGGACGCGTACAACGCGCTCAAGACGTACCTGATGCTGTCCGACAAGCGCCACGTCGAGCAGGCGCACCTGACCGACCAGCTCGCCCGCTTCTGGCGCGGCTGGCTCGAGACGAATCGCGGCAACATGCCGCGCGACGAGATGATTCGCAGCGCGGAACGCATGATCTCGTTCTACCTCGCCCGCGTGAACGACGACAACTGGCCGATGATCGATGCGAACCTCGCGCTCGTCGACCAGACCCGCGAGAACCTGCGCCACGTCGTGCGCGGCATGCCGGCCCGCCAGCGCGTGTACGAGGAAATCAAGGCACGCGCCTCGACCCGCTTCGCGCCGATGACCATCGCACGCATCGTCGGCGACGGCAACCAGGGGCTCGTGGCCGGCAGCTACGCGATTCCGGGCACGTTCACGCGCGAAGCGTGGTTCGACTACGTGCAGCCGGCGATCCGCGACGCGGCGACCAAGGAACTGCAGGCGAAGGACTGGGTGCTGAACACGTCGACGCAGGATGACCTGACGCTCGAGGGCAGCCCCGAGCAGATCCAGAAGACGCTGGTCGGCATGTACAAGACCGAGTACGCGCAGCACTGGCAGAAGTTCATGCAGGGTATCGCGGTACAGGGCTTCACCAGCTTCGGCCAGGCCGTCGACGGGATGAACCGCCTCGGCGACCCGCAGGATTCGCCGATCCGCAAGATCCTCGAGACCGCGTACGACCAGACCTCGTGGGACAACCCGTCGCTCGCGAACGTGACGATCAAGAAGGCGCAGACGGGCGTCGTGAACTGGGTCAAGCAACTGTTCTCGCGCTCGCCGGCCGGCCAGGTGGCGGCCGCCAACATCGACATCAACGGCAATCCGGCCGAGGTGCCGATGGGTCCGATCGGCCAGGAGTTCGTCGGGCTCGCACGGATCGTCGCGTTGCATGACGGCACGTCGATGCTCAAGGGCTACATGGAGTCGCTGTCGAAGGTCCGCACGCGCTTCAACGTGATCAAGAACCAGGGCGACCCGGGCCCGGGCGCGCGCCAGCTGATGCAGCAGACGCTCGACGGCAACGGTTCGGAACTCGCCGATTCGCTGAAGCTCGTCGACGAGCAGATGCTGACGGGCCTCACCGATTCGCAACGCAAGTCGCTGCGTCCGCTGCTGGTGCGGCCGCTGATGCAGGCGTTCGCGGTCGTGATCCAGCCGGCCAGCGCCGAAGTCAACAAGGTGTGGAACGCGCAGGTCTACCAGCCGTTCCAGAACTCGCTCGCGACGAAGTACCCGTTCGCGGCGAGCGCGAAGGTCGAGGCCGGCGCCGGTGAAATCGCGCAGGTGTTCGGTCCGGACGGCTCGATCGCGAAGTTCGTCGGCACGACGCTCGGGCCGCTCGCGGTGCGCCGCGGCGACACCCTCGCCGCCCGCACGTGGGGCGACATGGGCATCGGCCTCACGCCGGACTTCACGAACGGCTTCGCACGCTGGGTCGCACCGCTCGCCGGCGGTGCGGCAGGCAGCGCCGCCGCATCGTCCGAGCCGCAGACCGTGTTCCAGATCCTGCCGCAGCCGAGCACGGGCACGACGGAATACACGATCGCGATCGACGGCCAGCAGCTGCGCTACCGCAACACGCCGCCGCAGTGGACCAACTTCGTGTGGCCGAACCCGCAGGGCTCGCCGGGCGCGACGCTGTCCGCGACGACCTTCGACGGCCGCACGGTGCAGCTCGTCAACGAGCCGGGCCGCTACGGTCTCGAGAAGCTGATCAACTCGGCGCAACGCAAGCGCCGTCCGGACGGCACCTTCGACCTGACGTGGGCGCAGGGCAGCGTGAACGTGTCGGTGACGATGCGCATCATCAGCACGTCGCAACCGTCCGGCGGTGGCGGTGACCAGCCACAGCAGCAGAGCCTGCGTGGCCTGCAGCTGCCGTCGTCGGTCGCCGACGCAAGCGCGGGCGCCGCGCAGAACGCAACCCAGACCGCCGGCACGGGCACGCCGGCCGCAGCGCCGGCCGTCGCGGCCGCCAACGCAACGCATGCCCAGGGGGCGCAATGACGCAAACCGTACAGGCGCAGATCGCCTACTTCGGCAAGATTCCGTCGCGCGGCGACTTCGTGAAGAGCCCGCACAACCCGCAGTTGCTGCAGACGCTCGATCGCTGGATCGCGCAGGCGCTCGAGCTGCTCGCGGAAGATCCGCGCTGGAAGCTCGTCTACGAGGATGCGAAGCCGATGCATTTCGCGTTCCTCGGCTCGCGCAGCAAGCTCGCGATCGCGGGCCACATGGTCGCGAGCCACGACGTGTCGATGCGCCGCTTCCCGTTCCTCGGGGCGACCGCGCTCGAGGTCGACCGGCCACTCGCGTTCCTCGCGCGCAGCCCGCTCGCGTTCGCGCGGCTGTGGTCGCGCGTCGCCACACAGATCCCGCCGCTGCTCGGCAAGGACGAGCCGCCCGGCGCACTGCAGGCGCTCGGCGACACGCAGGTGCCGATCGACATCGGTGGCCCCGGCACGTCGCATGACGGCACCTTCAACGATTTCGTCGAACACCAGACGCTGCACGGCCTCCAGGAGATGCTGCTCGAAAGCGGTCATCCCGTGCGGCTGCGCGGCGCGATGCTCGCGCTCGGCTCGCTGCTGCGGCCGGTGATGCAGAGCGGCTCTTCGCACATCGAGCGCGGCCTCACGCTGCCGTTGCCGGTCGATCCGTTCTATCGCAGCCTCGTCGCCGCGTTCTGGCTCGAACTGATCGCGCCGTTCGTCGCGCAGGCCGACTTCGAGCTCGCGATCTTCATCGGCACGATCGCCGAGCGCGAACGGCTCATCATCGGCTTCAACGGTGCGTCGGCGAAGACGCTGCTGAGCGTCGTCGACCCGCAGACCTACGCCGCCCACAACATCGACATCGACGATCCCGAGTGGATCGACGCCCATGCGCAAAACGATCACCAGATCAGCAAGCTCGTCAGCTACCTCGACCAACCGCAACTCTCGCTGCGTGTCGCCATCGACGCGTTCCGCGAAGCGTTCATCGGAGGCTGACGGGATGCATCGCACGATTCAAGCCCGGCGCGCGCGCTTTTCGGCCGCGCTCTCGCCCGCCGTCGCCGCCCTCCTCGCCGCCGGGCTCTTCGCCAGCGGCGCGGCCTTCGCGCAGAACACCGGCGCGACCGTCACGCCGGTCGGCAACGGCACGGTCACGACAACCGCGCTCTCCGCGAACCCCGGCGCCGCGCCGGGGACGGCTTCCGGCGCCGTCGTGCACGGCACGGCCGGCACCGCGAACACCCTCACGCCGCCGCCCGCGACCGCGACGCCCGGCCAGGTGGTCGTCGGCGGCAAAGTGCCCGACGAGGCGACCAAGGCCGCCGTGCTGCAGAAGCTGCGCGATACCTACGGCGCGACCAACGTCGTCGACCAGATCGAGGTGGGTGACGTCGCAACGCCGCCGAACTGGAGCGCGAACGTGCAGAAGCTGCTCGGCTCGCAGCTCAAGCAGATCAGCAAGGGGCAGCTGAAGATCAACGGCACGCAGATCGAGATGAAGGGCGAGGTGCACAACGAGGCGCAACGCCAGCAGCTCGCGAGCGACATGGCGAACACGCTGAACCCGACGTATACGATCAAGAACGGGCTGCGTGTGTCGGCGTCGGAACAGGGCGTGCTCGACCAGACGCTCGCGAACCGGACGATCGAGTTCGAGACCGGCAGCGCGACGCTCACGCCGCAGGGCAAGCTGATCCTCGACCAGATGGCGGCCGCACTCGCGAAGATGCAGAACCGCACGGTCGACATCATCGGCCATACCGACAACTCGGGGAACCGCACGTCGAACATCGCGCTGAGCCAGGCGCGCGCGGATTCGGTGAAGGGCTACCTGATCACGAAGAGCATTCCGCCGCAGCAGATGACGACGACGGGCGTCGGGCCGGATCAGCCGATCGCGCCGAACGATACGGCGGATGGGCGGGCACGGAATCGGCGGATCGAGTTCCGGGTGGGGCAGTAAATTTGCGGAGGGCGGCCGGCTCCATCGCGAGCCGGCGGGCGATCATCCGATGCGGGCGGCGACGGGAATTGTCGCCGCCCGTTTTTCACGGGCGGCTACCGGCCGTCAATGAACGGGAGGCGTCGCGCCGCCCTTGTACCTTTTCGCCCATTCCTGGCTCTGCTTGGCGGCCTGGTCGATACGGGCGGCGGCGAGGTCGTCCTTCTTGCGCTGCTTCGCTTCCTTGTCGAGATCACTCGACCCGAACGTATCCTTGTCGCGTGTCCGGAAGTACAGTGACGGCGCCAGCACATGGTCCTGCCAGCTCGTCAGCAGTGTGTCGTGGACGAGCATGTCGAACAGTGCCATCACGTCGGGTGGCAGCGGATGCTTGCCTTCGATGCCCTCCTTCCAGGCTGACACGAGCTCCATTTCAGCTTCGGGCAGCATAGCGGTTTCGACCGTAGCCGCGCTGACCTTGTTATCAGAATCCCACGTTTCCGGCAGATTTCGGATGTGCTCGGCGGATTGCTTCCAGCCGTCCTGGTACAGCGCGCTGCGCAGCTTCTTTGCCGCTTCCTTTTCGAGACGCTCCCACACCGTCGAATAGTCATTCGGCGCCTCCGCGATCAACTTCTCATAGCGTTTTTGCGCCGCGTCGCTCGCAGCCTTCATTCCACGAAGCTTCGCCTGATCATCCGGGCTGCGGCTGGCCAACATGCTCATGTTGATGCCTTGTCGCTGCAGCTCCCAGTCGAGTTGCGACTTCGTGGTCTTGCGCTGCAGGTCGGCGTCGCTCATGTTGCGCTTCCAGTCGGCGACTGGGTCAGCGATCGTGCGACGGAATTCGGGGTCCATGTAGCGGGCCGAGATCCAGCGCATGAAGACTTTCGAATGCTCCATGAAGTCGGCGCCGGGTTTGCGGGGGACGAGGGCGTAGTACGCATCGACGAGTTGCTTGATGCGATATTGCTTGCCGTCTGCATTGATCGGCTGTGCAATCGTGAATTTCCGGAAGGTGTCCGGCTTCTTATCTCGCAGATCCTCCATCGTATCCATGACGGCCCCTGCCTTCAACGCCTCCAGCAGCATGTCTCGCAGAGGAATCCGCATCAACTCGGCGTTGAAGCCAAGCGAACCCTTGGGGGCGCCGCCAACGACGTCGCAACTCGTACCCGGATAAAGGAATTGCTCGCCGCGGGTCTTCTCGAGACTGTCGAGACGCTGATAAAAGCGCATCTCGTGCGCCGCGGCAAAATGAACGCAGCGCTGCACACTGGCTGGTATGCCCAGGGCTCGATCCTTGTAGCTGGTCTTGATCATCCCCAGATACGGGACCATGCCGATCAGTTCGCCGGCCTCTTCCGACATGGCCGACGAAACAGCATCGAGCAGGCCGACAAACTTGATCTGAATCGATACGCCGTCGATGGCAAGATCCATGTCGTCCCTGCGCTTGTATTTCTCCGCCAGGTCGTTGATGAACGCGCGCGCGAGCACGCACCCGCGGTCCGCGCCGAACACCGATACCTCGATGGCCCGAACCTTCGGCATCTGCTTCTTGACCGCGTGGTACGCCTCTTCGAACTGATCTTTGGCTGCGATCAACCGCGTATCGACACCCGTCCCGAAAGCCTTGGCCATGACGGAATTGTCACGCACGATCGGCACGTTCTCCATCGCTATGCCGACAAACAGACTTCGCGCAACCGCCCAGCCCGCCTTCATCGGGGCGCCTTTGACGTTGTTCTTGAAATCGTTCTTCGCGTTGCGCCACAACAGCGTTCCGGTCGCCTTGGTGCGTTCCCAATATCGCTCCGGCGACGCATTCACCACATTCATGACGCGCCGCGCCTGAGCGGGAATGCGCTCGATATCCTTCCGAAGATCCTGGAAGGCCTTATCGATTGGCCGAAGCGAAAAATCCCCCTCGAGAAAGTTCTCGATGAACTGCTTCTTCACATCGTCGACACGCGTTTTCACGCTGGCCTGTTTGATTGGCGTATTGACGCGCGTGAACGACTTGGCGACCGACTCCGCTCCGCTCAACGCCTTCTTGCCTCCCATCTTGGCCGCGGCTACGCCCGCATTGATCCATTCATTGGCCTTGGCTGACTCATTGAGCGGCGTGCCCAGTCCCGAATAATAGAAACGGAACCAGAACTGATTGACCGGCCGATGCCTGTCATCGTTGTCGCGGTGCGCTTCCCACAAACGGCAGATGTTCGAATATTGCGAGCTCGACTTGTCGTCAATATCGCGACTTCTGCCAAACGCATCGAAGAAAAATCCCATGCGGATCGTCGCGCCACATGGCAAACAGTCCCCTTTCGGATACATGTTTGCGTCCTGGCAGACAAGCTGCATGTATGTGGACATCGGTGTCGCGTCATCCGGATCGAGCTTGATTCTCTCAGCCATGCTGCTTCTCCTCTACGCGCGGCGGCGGCACCAGGCCGTCGGGAATCGTCGGTACGTTCGACGGCTTGAACTTGCCGCTTGCCAGTTCGGCCAATACGTTCTTCGGCAGCGATTGCATCGACTTGGCGAACGCACCAGGCTTTCCGGCCGCAGCCCGCAAGATCCGCTGCACTTCCGGATGCGCATCGAATCGACTGTTCACGAGCAAACTGAAATACGCGTACTGCTCGAGGTCGTTCCGGTCGGTCAGCTGGTATTTAAGCCACGCCGTCGCAACGGCACGCGCAATGCGCCGATGCGACTGTCCATCCGTGTCGTCGAATTTCTTGTCCAGTTGCTCCTGATAGTGCGTCGCCATCCATCGGGAAACATCCACGACCGGAATGCGCGATTCGTCCAGCAATTGGCCGGGGAACTGAAACTCGACGTGACGATCCGGATAGAAATGAACTTCGAGAATCCGGCTGCCGACTTTCTCGGGAACGGCCGACGACGGCATCACGACCTTGGTCTCGACTTGCTGCGCATGCGAGTCGTCCATCGTCCATCGATCTGCGTCGTAGTACTTCCACTTGACCGTAAATTCGGTGCCCTTGAGCGTGTAGCAACACGCGACGCTGCCGCCACCTGCGCCCGGCGGATCGTCTCCGCCACCGCTTGCCTTGTTGCCGTATGCGTCGGTGATGGTGAAACCGTTCATGTTGTACGGCAGATAGTTCCGGCCCATGACCGAAATCCCGCTGTAGGTCGGCTCGGATTTACCACAGGCCGTCACTGCGGCGAACAACAAGCAAGTCGCCAGAACACGGCCCGTCATACGAACCAATTTCGTTCCTCTATGCATCGATGTTTCCCTTCTGAGTGACGTCTCGAACGCCGCCCAATGACGAGCAAGCGTCGGCTTTGCATATGTGATCGATCATCGTCGCACGCTGCTCGAAGGCGGTCCGGCATGCGATGCCGATCGGCGCATGCCCGCGACCTTGATCGAGCGTATCCGACTCAGCCGTGCCCCGCCTCCAGCAACGCGCGCTCGTGCGCGTCGCGAATCGCATCCCAGGTCGCATCGTCGATCGACGCAAGCGCCGCATCGACGCTCGTTTCCCCGCGCGACGCGGCTTCGAGCGACGACTTCACGGCCGGGTGCTCGTCGAACCGCGGCGCAACCTGCACGCCGGTCACGACATAGCAGAGCAGCCCGATCTCATCGACGATCCCGTGCGCCGCCGCGCGATCGAGCTGCTCGACGACCTGATCGTGAAGGTCCGCATCGGACAAGTGATCGACCACCGCCCCCATCGTCTCGCGAAACTTCAGCACGAGCTTGTCCGGATACCCGAGCTCGATCAACCGAGCGTGCTGCTGCTCGCTCAGGTCCGGTGCATTGCCCGCCGGCGCCGCGCCTTCGATCGCCGGCGCATCGTTGCGCCACACGACCTCGTCGAGGCGCCGATCGCGATACCGGATCTCGGCGAACGGCGCAGCGAACTGCCGCGCCTGCGCATCGCTCCACACCTGCCGCATGCGTTCGAATACGTGGTTGTCGAAGAAGAACAGGTAGTACGAACGGCCATTGGGCAACTTGTACTGCACATACCGGCGCAGATGCGCGTCGAGCGCATCGAACGTCCACGTCGACCACAGCCATGTCACCGCATGCAGATCGACTGCATCGAGCCACAGCCGACGCAGCAGCCGATGCTGCTCGGCATGCTCGTCGTCGAGCGCGTCGCGCTCGAACGCGATCAGGTACGGCGCGATATCCGTATAGGCATCGAGCCCGGTATCGATCCACAGCGACGCATAGCGCAGGCCGCGCACCGCCGCGAGCTGCACATCCAGCTCCTGATAGCCGCGCGTATCGACGAGCACATAAAGCCGCATCGCCCTGCCGTCGTCGTCCGCATGCGCCAGCGAAGCCTTCAGTGTTTCCAGGAACGCCGGCCACGCCGGCTCGCGCGGATTCGGCGCGGTGTCGACGGCTTCGCTTGTCTCGACTGCGTCGTCCCAATCGACCACGTCGCCCGTGTCGTTGACGTCGTCCATCAATCTGCCTCGACCATCGATTCGCGCCCGCTATGCGCGTTCAGCACGCACTGCTTGCACGTGCCGCCCGGCATCGCGGGCAGCGGATACTGCATGCTCGTCGGCCCGCTGAACTGGTGCTGCGCGCCCTTGAAATCGATCTTCCCCGGCGCGTGAATCTCGATGTTGCCGCCCTTGATCCGGATATAGGCGCCGCCCGACGTCAGCAGGACCTCCTGCTTCGCGGCCACATCGACGGCCTCGGTCGCCGCCACCATCTTCACGGTCTTCTGCGCGGTAAGCTCGATGTTGTCCGCGTGCGCCTGGACCTCGACGTTGCCCTTCGCGGCGAACAGCTTCACTCCGGCATTCTGCGCGAACAGGCTGATGCGGTCGCGGATGCCGGCGATCAGCGACTTGCCGCTCGTGATGAAGGTGCTTTGACCGCTGACGATATTGGTCTGCCGGTCGCTTGCCAGGTGCACCGACTGCTGCGACGCCATCCCGATCCCCGCCGGGCTCGCGAACAGCATCACCGGCTCCTTGAACGCATTCGCGTTCCCCGTCCCGCCGCCGGCGGTCCGGCCGCCCGACGACGCCCCCGCCAAGCTCTCCTGCGTCGCGTCGGTGAACGTCTTCAGCGCTTCTTGACCGTGACCGAGGCTTTCGGCCTGATGCGCTTCGCTGACCTGCGACAACGACTCGATCAGCCCCTCGGCATTGACGAGTTGCTGTTGCGTCTCTCGCACGTCGAGCGGCTGGCTGTTCGCCGGCTTCGGATGCGTCGTGATGTACAGCCCCTGCCCGGCGCGCACGGCACCGTACGCATCCGTACGCAAGTCGAACCCCGAACCGAGATACGCGCCCCGCGTGTTGCCGTTCTGTTCGATCAGGTAGCCGAGATGCAACAGCGAATTTGCGCTGCTGCTGAACAGGCGTGCACGGTTCTGGCCGGTCGCGTCGTCGAGCACCATCTCGTTGTGCCCCGACCCCGCGTACTCCTTCGACCGGAAGCCCGACAGGATGCCGTCGCTATGCCACTGCGGCTTGGTTGCCCCGTTGTAGACCCGATGCATGACGATCGGCCGGTCGCAGTCTCCGCCGATGTAACCGATCAGCACTTCCTCGCCGACCCGCGGAATATGGACTGCGCCGTAGCCGCCGCCGGTATCCGACTGCACGACACGCATCCAGCATGATGCGGTTTCGGTGCCCTCGTTCTGCCGGTCCCAGACGAACATGACCTTGATGCGGTTCAGCGCGTCCGTATACACCTCTTCGCCCTTCGGCCCGACGACGACGGCCGTCTCGAGCTGCATCACGGGCTTCTTGTGCTCGAACGGGCTGCGATACGGCACCGCCGCGCGTTGCGCTTCGACCTCGACGAGGTAGAACCCGGCCGAACCGTCTTCGTGCCCGACTTCGAACGCGGCCGCCGCACCGTGCGCGGCTTTGGCTCGCGCGAGCCGGTCCTGCAGGCTGTGCGGGAAGTGCGCCTCGTGGTCCGACAGCGGCAAGTTGTTCTCGATGTAGCGCGTCACGCCGATCGCCGCGAACTCACGATCGCGCTCCGGATGATCGACCAGCGCGAAGCGCCGGCCCGCATCGATCCCGCGCACGCCGCCCACGCCGAAGAAACGCTTCGCGCGCGACTCCCATTCCTCGAGGCGGATCTTCGACAGATGTTCGCCGCGGTCCTGGCCCGGATACGTGTAGGCGCCCGTGTATTCGTAGATTTCCGCCTGATCCGGAAGATCGCCCTGGCCGGCCTTGGTCGGCAGTGTCGTGCCGTTCGGATTGCCCGCCGACGACGGCGACTTGTAGTCGAACGTGCGCGTCGTGTGCAGCGTGCTCTGCAGGGTTCTCGACGCAGCCCATTGCGTAAAGCCGGTCGTTTCCGTGCCCGTTCCCGCGCGATCGAAGCCAACGGCCTTGGGCGCCAACTCGTCGACCGCATGCAGATCGTCGGTAATGACGAGCGTATGCGTCTTGCCGTCGTCGGCATACCGCCAGAAGCCGAACAGCCCTTCGTCCTCCATCAGGCGATGCACGAAGTTCCAGTCGGTTTCGCTCTGGCGGCAGTACGAGCGCGACGGCAGCGGCTTCGACAGCACGAACTGATACCGGCCCTTGGCCTGAGGATGCGCGTCGAACACATCGGAGAGGATCGCGTCGACGCTCTGATCCTGCCAGTACCGCATGTCGCTGCGGAACTTGAGGAAGTGCATCCACGACGCAAAGGTGAGCTGGTAGCTCGACAGGCTGCCGTCCGCGCCGAGCCTGCGCGCCGTATGGACATAGCCGTTGATCGGGAGATACGACCGGTCCGCCTGCTGGATCCACAGCGTCATCGGCTGAGCGATCAGCGTCTTGAGTTCGACGTCGCTCGCGGTGGACACGAGATCGAGCGTCACGCTGAAATCGCGCCCCAGTTCGGAACGGGTCATGGCCCGGCGCGGTACGAGCGCATTGTCCGGCAACGACGGGATGTCCGTCTTCAGCAGGCGGTCCTGCTGAATCAGGCCGCCGCGAATCGCCTGCGCCAGTTCTGTCGCGTTCATGCGTCACTCACCTTCTTGTTTGCCGCGGACCCGCCGGGGCCCGCGCTCTCAGGAAAGAGCCCTTCCCTCACCGCACGACGGCGTCCGGGCACACGTCGCCGCGGCATCGTCGCTCACGACTGCTCGTCCGGCCGCACGCCCAGCAACTCACGAATATGCGACAGCGAGCCGTCGTCCTTCACGACGCTCTCGAGCCACTTGTGCAGCGGCATGTCGGCCCATTCGGCGGCCTTGTCGGCAAGATACGCGACCGGGCTGTGCGGCTCGGTCTGGCGGAAATAGCGGGCGACCGCGCGCAACTGGTCGACGGCCTGCGCACGATTCTGGATGCCGGCGATCATCTGCGTCACCGGGGGGCGCGGAACGGGCTGCGGCTGCACGTGAGTCTCCTCGGTCTGGATCGGGTTGCCGAACACCGGCTCGATGCGCTCGGGCTGCGCCTGAGGTGCCGACTGCGTGTGCGGCGCGCTGCCCGTATAACCCTGCTCGCGCGCAAAGCGCTCGGCGAGCCGGTACACGGTCTCGAACGCGTCACGCGCCTGCCGGAAGCTCGGCGCCGAATTGCCCGCGCGCTCGACGAGCCGTTCCTCGAACGCATCGAGCGCGAATTCGAACGCCTTCAGGTTCGCGAGCAACGCGGTGTAGAACGCGATCGACGTCACGCGCCGCGACGAATCGATCTGCTCGATCGACGGCTTGCCGCGCGCGATGTCGTCCGCGTGTTCGGGGTCGCGCTTGATGGCCTGCGCGACGTGCTGCGCCACTTCCCAGTCGAGCGTGCTGAACGCGTTCGACGCGCCGTCCGTCATCGGCACCGCGCGCAGCAGCTCGGCCGTGCGGCCGGACAGCCACGCGACGTTGCCGAGCCGGTGCTCGGTGTCGTCGTCTTCCGGCAGCGGGTGCACGGTGTCCCAGAAGTCGCGGCACAGGCCCTCGAGCAGCGCATAGCCTTCGGTGAGGCCGGTGATGCCGTCTTCGAGCGCGAGCGCCTCGGTCAGCCACACGGCGAGCCGCAGGTCCTTCGTGCGCGTGCGCAGCAGCTCGCCTGCATGGTCGACCACGAAGCCCCAGTCGGCCTCCTTGATCTCGGTCACCCACTCGCCCTGGTCGAGCGTCGGATCGTCGTAGCGCCGCGCATCCTGGATCGCGTCGAATTCGTTCGAAAACAGCAGGTCGTCGCCGCTGGGCGACGCATCGCTGATCGGCGTCAGCAGCTCGGGGAGATTGATCGGCATGGTTCGGTCAGTTCATCAAATGCTTGCGTTGCACGGCCGCGCTCATTCGACGGTGTACGTGAATTCGCCGGCCTCGTCCGCGCGCACCGCGATGCGCGCGATGGCCTCGCCGTCGGCGATCCGGCCGAGCACGTGGCCCGCGATCTCCGGCAGCAGCGTGCCGTTCAGGATGTGGTCGACGTTGCGGGCGCCCGAGTCGACCTCGGTGCAGCGCGCGAGCACCGCGTCGACGAGCGACTCGTCCCATTCGAACGCGGCCTTGTGGTTCGCCTCGATCCGGCGGCGGATCCGTTCGAGCTTCAGCTCGATGATCTCGGCCAGCACGTCATCGGAAATCGGGTAGTACGGCACGACCTTCATCCGCCCGAGGAACGCGGGCTTGAACGTCTTGTACAGCTGCGGGCGCAGCGTCTCGGCAAGCGCGTCCGGATCGGGCAGCTCCTCGGCCGGCTTGTTCAGGCACGCCTGCATCACCGCGGAAGAACCGACGTTCGACGTCAGGATGATCAGCGTGTTGCGGAAGTCGATCTCGCGCCCTTCCGCGTCGTCCATCGCGCCCTTGTCGAACACCTGGAAGAACATCTCGAGCACGTCAGGGTGCGCCTTCTCGACCTCGTCGAGCAGCACGACGGAATACGGGTTGCGGCGCACGGCCTCGGTCAGCACGCCGCCTTCGCCATAGCCGACATAGCCCGGCGGCGAGCCCTTCAGGCCCGACACGCTGTGCGCTTCCTGGTACTCGCTCATGTTGATCGTGACCATCTTGCGCTCGCCGCCGTACAGGATGTCGGCCAGCGCGAGCGCCGTCTCGGTCTTGCCGACGCCCGACGGCCCGACGAACATGAACACGCCGCGCGGCTTGTTCGGATCCTCGAGGCTCGCGGTCGCGGTGCGCACGCGCTGCGCGATCGCTTCCAGCGCGTGGTCCTGGCCGATCACGCGCGCGGCGAGCAGCGGCTGCAGGTTCAACACGGTGTCGATCTCGTCCTTCACCATCCGGCCGAGCGGAATGCCCGTCCACGCGGCGACGATCTCGGCGACCACGTGGCCGTCGACCTGCAGCGGCACCATCGGCTCGCCGCCCTGCAGCGCGTGCAGTGCCGCGACGCGTTCGGCGAGCTTGTCGCGGGTGGCCTGCACGTCGACCGGCTGGCCGTCTTCCGACGGGCCACGTGCCTTGTCGAGCGCTTCGCGCAGTTCGGTGATCTCGGCGACGATCACGCGCTCGGCTTCATAGCGCGCCTCGTCCTTCGCCAGTTGTTCGAGCGCCGTGTCGCGCGCGCCGCGCAGCTCGCCGAGCCGCTCGTCGTGCGACGCGCCGCCCGCTGCCTCGCGCTCCAGCGACGCGATTTCCGCGTCGATGCGCTCGATGCGCTTCTTCGTGTCGTCGATCGCCGCCGGCGTCGCGCTGTGCGCGAGCGCGACCTTCGCGCACGCGGTGTCGAGCACGCTGATCGCCTTGTCCGGCAGCTGGCGGCCGCTGATGTAGCGGTGCGACAGGCGCACGGCCTCGGTGATCGCGTCGTCGAGGATCCGTACGTTGAAGTGCTTCTCCATCAGGCCGGACATGCCGCGCAGCATCGCGGCCGCGAGCGGCTCGCTCGGCTCCTCGACCTTCACGACCTGGAAGCGCCGCGCGAGCGCCGCGTCCTTCTCGAAGTACTTCTTGTATTCGCTCCACGTCGTCGCCGCGATCGTGCGCAGCTCGCCGCGCGCGAGCGCCGGCTTCAGCAGGTTCGCCGCATCGTTCTGGCCGGCCTGGCCGCCCGCGCCGATGATCGTGTGCGCCTCGTCGATGAACAGGATGATCGGGTGCGCGCTCTTCTTCACCTCGTCGATCACGCTCTTCAGGCGATTCTCGAACTCGCCCTTCACGCTCGCGCCGGCCTGCAGCAGCCCCATGTCGAGCACGTGCAGCGCGACGCCGCGCAGCGGCGGCGGCACGTCGTCGGCCGCGATGCGCAGCGCGAGACCCTCGACGACCGCCGTTTTGCCGACGCCGGCCTCGCCGGTCATGATCGGGTTGTTCTGGCGGCGGCGCATCAGGATGTCGATCGCCTGGCGGATCTCGGCTTCGCGGCCGATCACCGGGTCGATCTTGCCGTCGCGTGCGCGCTGCGTGAGGTTGGTCGTGTACGTGTCGAGCGCGGGCGTCTTCGACGGGCCGGACGCGGGCGCCAGGCCGTCGGCGGCCGGCGCGACGTCGCTCCCTTCGTCGTCCGCCTGACGCGGCTCGGCTTCGCTCGAGCCGGCCATGATCTCGTCGAACTTGTGCTTCAGGTCCGTCACGTTCATTTCCGCAAACTGCGACGACATCCGTTGCGCGAACTGCGCGAGATCGGGCGCGGTCAGCAGCGCGAGCAGCAGGTGTCCCGAACGGATTCGGCCGAGCTGCGAGTCGAGCGACGCGATCAGCCACGCCTGTTCGAACAGCGCGATCAGGTGCACGGAGAACACCGGCGTGCGCGTGTTGCCCGTCTTCAGGCGCGTCAGTTCGCGCTCGAGATCCGCGTGCAGCGCGTGCGGATCGACGCGGCTCGCGCGCAGGGCGAGCGGCAGGTCGCCCGTCGCTTCGTCGAGCAGCGCGAGGAACAGGTGCTCGAGATCGACCTCGTAGTGGCCGCGCGCCAGGCACGCGCTCGCCGCACGCTCGGTCGCGTGGCGGCACAGCGCGTTCAGTTTCGTGATCAGGGTCTTCAGAGGCGTGCTCATGGCGTCGATCTCAGGTTCGATTGCGTGTTGTTGTCGTTCGGAATCAATGAATCACGTGCAGTTCGTAGCGGGCGTCGGAGCGGTCCTCGATCGCATCGCGCGTACACAGGAACGCGTCCCAGCCGAGCCGCGAGCCCGCGCCGAGCACGCTCGCGCCGACCTCGGTGCGCTTGAGCACGAGCTTCACTTCGTATTCGAGCGTGACGCCGGCGAGCAGCGTCAGCATCCGCTCCAATGCGATGGCGTGCGCGCCACCGGGCAGGAACGCCTCGTAGTCGCGCTTGGACAGCGGCCCGACGATGATCCGCGCGCGCATGTCGCGCTGCCACACGCGTTCGCCGACGAGCGCCGTCGCGCCGAGCACCGCGTTGACTTCGCCGAGCACGCTCAGCTGGTCGGGCGGCACGTCGTACCACTTGCCGACGAACTGGTCGATCTTCACCGGCACGCGGAAGTAGTCGGACAGCGTGTGCTGCAGGTACGCGGCCGACATCGGCCGGTGCCGTGCGGCAAGCGCATAGCCGGCCACGGCCTCGTCGAGCACGCCGCCCACGCCGGCCGCGAGACTGTCTCGCACCTCGTCGCTCGGCACGCCCGCGATCGCGAGCAGCAGCGGCAGATAGCGCTCGTCACGATCGAGCTCGTAATGGAACGGCAGCCGGTATTTCTTCCACGCGGCATAGAACAGCGCGGTCGCGCGGTTCGAGAACACGTCGAAGAACGCGCGCGCCGCATGGTCGCGCTTCAGGTGCTCGCGCGCGACGATCTGCTCGGTGTAATGCAGCGGCAGCGCGCCCTGCCCGCCGAGCAGCCCGAAGAACGCGGGCGTCAGCTCGACGTGGCCGAGCTCACCAGCCGCGAGCGCGGCGCCGCGCGCCTCGCCCGTGTCGAGGTGGGTGCCGTCGTCGTCGAACGAACGCGCGCCTTCGATCTCGCTCGGCGGAAAGCCGAGCGACAGCGTGTTGCGGAATTCGATGCGCTGCGCGACCACGTCGCCCTGCCGCCACGCGCCGGGCGCATCCGACGCCTGCCGCGCGAACAGCCCTTCGAGCACGCGCACCGCCTGGAAGAACTCGAAGCGGTGCGGCTCGTCGAGCAGCGCGTCGACTACGCCAGGATCGATTCGCCGGTTCGGGGCTTGCATCGGATGATCTCCTCGCCGGTGCGCTTCGACACGACGACCAATTGAACGAAACTGTTGAGGTGCACGTACAGCCCGAAGAAGCTGTCGAGCACGCGCACGAACGAGGCCAGGCTCGCGCCGACGAAGTGTTCCTCGTCGATCGTCAGGCGGATCTCGATGCCGCGCACGAAGGTCGCGAACGGCTTGCCGGGCAGCCACTGCACGGCGCCGCGCTGCTCGACGCCGACGAGGCCGTCGATCTGGCGCATCGACACGGCGGTGCGCCGCAGGTCGTACAGCGTCAGCATTTCCTTCAGCGGCGCGAGGCCGTGCGCGACCAGCGACACGTGATTGAGCGCGAGGTGCGACACGAGCCGCCAGTGCGCGGCGCGGCCGCGCTCGAAGCGCACGCTCTGCGTCGGGCGGCGCAGCAGTGAAATGCCGCTCGTCTGCGCGCCGCCTTCCTGGAACAGGTCGCCGCCTTCGAGCCCGAACGCGAGCATCGCCGGCAGGTCGCGGTTCGTGCAGGTGAGGTCGAGGCTCAGCGTGTCGGTCTGCGGCGACGTCGGCTCGAAATCGATGTCGACGATCGAGATCTCGGTTTCGTAGCCGGGGCTCTTCTGCGCGACCCAGTCGTTGCGGCGTGCGAACCAGTAATGGCCGATCCGCGCCGATTCACCGTGATGCAGCGAATAGAACGGCCGGAACTCGATCACCGACTCCTCGTGCGCCTGCTGCCTCACGAGTTTCACCGAATCGATCGAATACACCTCGTACGCGAACGCGCGCCGCGCCTCGGCGATCACCGGATAGGACACCGCGCGGTGCGTGATGCGGATCGGTTCGCCGTGCTGGCGGAACAGGTTGACGATCGGCGTGCAGAACAGCCGGAAGTGGCTCGCCGTCAGCAGTTCGAGCAGCCGCGCGACATGCGAATCGCTGCGCACGTCCTGCAGCACGAGATGCAGCGTCGCGCGCTGGCAGCGGCCGCTCGCGCGCGCGATCGCCGCGATGTCGAAGTCGACGAAATCGAACTTGTCGGGGAACGCGAAGTATTCGGTGAGCAGGCGATACGCGGGATGCGATTTCGCCGGGTAGTCGATCAGCGCGTCGTCCTCGTCGAAGCCGGCGTGCGCGATCGGCAGCTTGCGCAGCGCAGTCCAGCGGCCGTTGCGCTCGGGTTCGACATACGCGCCGAGCACGTTGACGAACAGGCAGTCGGTCAGCGCGGCGACGAACGACTGCTCGCCGTGCAGGTGCGCGCGCAGCGTCGGCAGCTTCAGCGCGCCGAGATCGAGCTGCGCGGCGAGCGACTCGAACGTGATCGAGATCACGCCCGTGGCGTTCGACGGCAGCACCGTCGCGCTCGGCGCGAGCGCGACCGGCGTATAGCGGGCTTCCGAGATGCGGATCGGCGCGAGCGTCACGTCATAGGCGGTGCGGAACCGGCACTGCACGCCGCGGATCGGGCGGCTCTTCAGCTCGGTGCCGCGATCGATCACGACCGGCTCGGTCTGCTGGCCGGGCGACGCCGGCGTGAACTGCGCGATCGAGCACGACGGGAACGGCCGCAGGTAGTGCGGATACAGCACTTCCAGCAGCGCTTCGGTGAATTCCGGGTAATCGTCGTCGAGTTTCTTGTTGATGCGCGCGCCGAGCAGCGCGAACGACTCGATCATCCGCTCGACGTGCGGATCCTCGCAATGCTCGCCGGATAGCGCGAGCCGCGCCGCGATCTTCGGATAGCGTTCGGCGAAATCTCGCGAATAGCGCCGCAAAAACGATAATTCGCGCTCGTAATACGGCAGCAATTCTTCCATCGACGACCCCGAACCTCAATATTTCCTGCCGGACCCTGTTCCACCACCGGGCGGTCCGGCCCGCTCGGCGGCTTGATTTACTGCATTCTTGCGGCGCGTGCGCGCGTGACCGAATACTGCAGCGTCGAAGGCTGCAGCATCGCGTCGAAACTCACCGGCTCCTCGGCCGGGTGCACGACGAGCAGCGCCTGGATCGCGAAGTAAAGCGCGTTGGTGGCCTGCTCGTTCAGCTCGAACGTCACCTGCACCTGCTGCAGGCGCGGCTCGTGGCGTGCGATGGCCTGCTGGATCGACTTGCAGATGAACGCGCGATCGTAGTGACTCGCCAGGCTCAGCCCCGCGAAATCGTTCAGCCCGTAGGTCAGCACCGACTTCTGGCACTCCGGCAGCGCGGCCAGCTCGTTCTCGGTGTGGGCGATACGGGTATTGAGGATCGCCTCGACGTCGCGGGCGACCGTGTTCTTGAGCTCGTCCAGCGACAATTGCCGCATCGCTGCCGAGGCCGGCAGGTGCGGTTCGTCGTCGAACAGCTTGTCGAGAAAACTGGGTTCGAATCGTTTCATCGGCCGGGATTCACAGCGAAAACGGCAACGGGGACGCCGTGCGCCCCGTTGCCGCAACCGACCTTAGACCGCGTAGGTCTTGTCGTTCTTCGTCAGACTCCAGGCGCCTTGCGTGTTACCGCCCTGGTTGCCGCCGATCTTCTGCTGGGTTTGCTTCCACTGCACAGCTGCGTACTTCAGCGAGAACGTCTCGAGCGGCAGACCTTCTTCGCGAACGCTCGGGGCGATGCTCGAGATGATCACGTACTTGAGCTTGACTTCCAGATACTGCACGCGCTTGCCTTCACCGTCAGCGCGCGAGAAATGAACCGTCACCTCGTCGAACGTGGTGCCGCCCGAAGCGTGTTGGTACAGCAGCGGGCTCGACGAATCGATCTCCTTCGTGAAGATCATGTCGCCGTGTTCGCAACGCGTCATCGTGTGACCGCCAGCGGTCGATGCGGTTGCCGAACGCGGCTGAACGATCGAGTGATCCCACGATTTCAGCTCGATCCAGCCCTGGTGGTCCTTATCCGCGGATTCGCCCTTCACCGCGGGACTACCAAACTGCAAGTGCATATGTAACATGGCCCTTCGACTCCCCAAAGAGGTGGTTTTAACGTCCTACCCAGGCGGCCCGCCCGGGCGATTTACTCGCTTATGAATTTGCCGGTTTGGGCAGATCAGCGACAAGTCGCAGAGAAATCGAGAGTTCGTCGAGCTGAAAGTGCGGGCGCAGGAACGCGACCGAACGATACGAGCCCGGCTTGCCCGGAATCTCTGACACTTGTATGGATGCCTCGCGCAGCGGAAATTGCGCTTTCTGTTCCTGCGAGGCGTTGTCGTCGAGCAGGACGTATTGCGAAATCCACCGGTTGAGGAAAGTCTCCACGTTCTGCGCCGATGCGAAGCTGCCGATCTTGTCCCGCATCATCGCCTTCAGGTAGTGCGCGACGCGCGATACCGAGAAGATGTACTGAAGCTGGGCGGACAGGACGGCGTTCGCATTCGCGCTGTCGGTGCTGTATTTCTTGGGTTTCTGCACCGACTGCGCAGCGAAGAACGCGGCGTAATCTGAGTTCTTGCAATGGACGAGCGGGATGAAGCCGAGGTCGCTCAGCTCCTTCTCGCGGCGATCGGTGATCGCGATTTCGGTCGGGCACTTCAGCGCGACTTCACCGTCGTCGGTCTTGAACGTGTGGGTCGGCAGGTCCTCGACGAGGCCGCCGCCTTCGACGCCGCGGATCGCCGCGCACCAGCCGAAGTCGTCGAATGCGGCCGTCAGGCGTGCAGCGAACGCCCACGCGGCGTTGCACCACAGGTACTTGTCGTGGTCGGTGCCGTCGACGTCCTCGACGAAGTTGAAGTTCTCCGCGGTCTGGCCGTCCTTCGGATTGAACGGCAGGCGGCCGAGGAAGCGCGGCAGCGTCAGGCCGACGTAGCGCGAATCTTCGGCGTCGCGGAACGACTTCCACTTCGCATATTCGACCGTATCGAACACCTTGCCCAGGTCGCGCGGCTTGCCGAGGTCGGAGAACGACTCGAGGCCGAGCAGCTCGGGCGATGCCGACGCGATGAACGGCGCATGCGCGGCCGCCGCGACGTGCGACATCTGCTCGATGAAGTACATGTCTTCCGGCTGGCGCGAGATCTCGTAATCGCCGATCAGCGCACCGAACGGCGAGCCGCCGAACGTGCCGAATTCCTCTTCGTAGACCTTCTTGAACAGCGCGCTCTGGTCGAACTCGCTCGCACCCTTGAAATCGCGCACGAGGTCGCGCTTCGGTGCGTGCAGCGCCTTGATCTTGATCGTCTGGCCGGTGTTGCTTTCCTTGACCAGGTAGTCCATCCCGCGCCACGTGCTTTCAAGGCGCTGGAATTCCGGCGCGTGCATCACCGCGGAAAGCTGCGTGGAAATCAGGCGGTCCAGTTCCGCGACGCGCGCGTCGATCGTGGCCGACAGGTTGTCCGACACGATCACCGTGCCGTCGAGCACCTGGTGCACGAGTTCGCCGATCAGGTCCTTCGCACGCGCATGCTCGGAATCGGATTTCGCGACCTTGCTCTTCTCGACGATGTCGTCGAGCAGCGAGGTCCCGGCGGCGTAGTCCGCGCCGCTCGCTTGGGCCGCAGCCGTTTGCTGGTTCATCTCAACACTCCGTCGTCATTCGCCGTCTTTGTCGCTGCCCGTGCCCTTCGCGAGCTCCTGCAGCTGCTGCGTGTTCTTCAGCACCTCGGACAGCAGATCCTCGAGCTTGTCGTTGCCGGCGAGCTTGTTGCGCAGGTCGGCGAGCTTCGAGCGCGCCTCGAGCAGGCGGCGCAGCGGCTCGACCTGTTCGACGACTTCGTCCGGGCTGAAATCCGACAGCGAACGGAACTTCAGGTCGACCGCGAACTTGCCGCCTTCCGGGCTCAGGCGGTTTTCCACCTGGAACGCGGCACGCGGCTCGATCGCCTTCATCACGTCGTCGAAATTGTCGCGATCGATGTTGACGAATTTACGGTCGCGCAGCTTCGGCTGCTCGATTTCGGACTGGCCCGCCAGATCGCCGACGACCCCGACGACGAACGGCAGTTCCTTCACCTCGATCGCATCGCCCTTCTCGACCTCATAGGTCAATTGGACGCGCGGCGGCCGTATTTTCTGCAAGCTTTTCTGAATGCTTTCTTTCTTGGCCATCTCGACGGCTCCCAGGTTAGTTGTGGTTATCGCGTCAGTCTTGCGGTCAGTTGCGCAGTGCGCCGAACGGGTCACCGCCCTTCGCCCCGCCGCCCGACGACGTGTTGGTCGGCGGCGGCGCAACGTTGGATTCGGCGGTCTGCGTCTGGGCCTTCTTCGTATGGACGACCGTACGACCCTTCTTGACTCGGCCCGTGGCGCGGGTCGTCGTTTCCGGCGGGAACAGCGCCGATTCGCCCAGCGTGTCGCGCAGCTGCTTCGCGAGCGCCTGCGCATCCGACTTCGCGTCACCCGCGAGCGACGAATCCTGGCGCAGCTCGCCGAGCGACTGCGTCGCGATCCGCAGGCCGGCCACGGCCAGCACGCTCTTCGCCTGACGGTCGGTCGCGTCGCGCTGCAGCGCTTCCTGCGCGGCAACGATTGCCTGGCCGTAATGGTTCTGGGCGAACTGGATTTGCGCGATGCGCGACCACGGCTCTTCGCGCGTCGGATCCGACTTCGCGAGCTGCTGGTACAGGCCGAGGGCCTTGTCCTGGTCCCCCGCCTTCGCAACTGCGTCCGCATCCGCCAGCGACTTGTTGAACACTTCGGCAGTCGGCGGCGCCGGAGGCTGGCTCGCACAACCGGCGATCACGCCGCAAGCCACTACTACCCCAGACAGTTTTGCGAAGAGACGGTCTTTCATCGTTATATCCACCGGCGCGTGAGTTTTAAAATCGTTGAGAATCTGGTTCTTTTGCTTTGCAAGAAGCGCGCGGGTATAGTACCGATCAATTTTTCATAATTCAATCGTCGTGTGAAGAGTAATTCCTTTTAAAACCGGGCGCTACCCCCTCCAATGGCCTCTCGCAGCGGGCTCGCAGCGATTTTTTCTGGTGGCCGGAATGGGCAAGTTTTACTGGCTCCACGACACGCCGCCCGGATGGCGGAAAAAATTTCCGGACGCCTGCCTCGACGCGGGCGTGCTTAATAGTTGAACAGTGCAATGCCGGGGACACGCAGCGAACGCGGAAATACCCGGCAGATTTGACAGGGATAAAAGGCAGCCCGCCGGAAATACGATGAGATCGTTGATGATTCGCTACGCGCTGCCACTGGTTGCCTGCGCCCTCCTGGCCGGATGCGCGGCCGCCCCGCTGCTCGGCTCGGCCGCGAGCGCCGTGATGTCCGCGGCCGGTATCGGCAAGCCCGAGGTGCCCGACGCGCAGAAGCCGCCGCGCAACCTCGGCATTACGCTGGCCGCCGCGCCGAACCTGAATGCCGCGACCGACCACAAGCCGCTCGCGCTCGTCGTGCGGCTCTATACGCTGAAGGACCCGACGTCGTTCCAGCAGGCGCCGTTCGACGCATTTACGGATCCGACCAAGGAAAAGGCCGCATTGGGTGCCGATCTGCTGAACGTGCGTGAAATCACGCTGATTCCGGGCCAGCGCTATACGGCGACCGAGAAGGTTTCGCGCGAGGCGCAGGCATTCGGCATCGTCGCCCTGTTCCGCGATCCCGCAATCCAACGATGGAAACTGACGTTCGACCCGGCGAAGTCGGAGAAATCCGGCATAATCATCGGCCTGCATAATTGCGCGATGACGGTCACCGACGGCACTGTCATCGCACCGCAACAGGGTGCGCCTTCACAACCGCTGAATTTGCTTTCTTCGGTCTCCTGCGGTTAAACAATGACGCACGAATGTCAATTAACAAGAGTTAACAATTGGCGATTTAATTCGGGCACGAACAAATCGATTACATCGCAACGCGACATTAACCGGATTTGACATGAGTTATTCGGCCAAGGTGCTGTGGGGGGAAGGGCTGTTCCTCCGGCCTCAACACTTTCAGCGACAGGACGCGTACCACGAAGCGCGTCTGTTCGAATCGATCCAGGCGATCCAGCCGTACAACTGGGGCGTGCGCTCGGTGCGCATCGACCGCGATGCGCTCGGCAGCAACGTGCTGCGGGTGGCCGAGCTTGCGCTCGTGTTCCCGGACGGCGCGCTGTATGCCGCGCCGCAGGCCGACGACCTGCCGCCGCCGATCGCGCTGGACACGCTGCCTGACGGCATCAACGAATTCGTGTTCTATCTCGCGCTGCACCCGCTGCGCGAGAACGGCACCAACTACAGCGACGATCCGGCCGCCGGCTTCATGACGCGCTTCGTCAGCGAGCAGACGAGCGTCGGCGACAACTTCACCGACGCCGCCGAAGCCGACATCACGTTCCTGAAGACGCAGGTCAAGCTGATCGCGCATAGCGAACCGCGCGACCAGCTGCTGTCGGTGCCGCTCGTGCGCGTGCGCCGCACTGCGACGTCCGGTTTCGAGATCGACGACAGCTTCGTGCCGCCGTGCCTCGCGATCGACGCGTCGCCGATCCTCCACCAGCGGCTGCGTCAGCTCGTCGACGCGCTGCAGGCGAAGGTGAACGCGCTGTACGGCTTCCACCGCGAGCCGTCGAAGAACATCATCGAATTCCGCTCGGGCGACATCGCGTCGTTCTGGCTGCTGCACACCGCGAACGCCGCGTTCGCGACGCTCGCGCACCTGCACCAGCATTCGGCGCTGCATCCGGAGCGGCTGTTCCAGGAACTGCTGCGCCTCGCAGGCCAGCTGATGACGTTCTCGAAGGGCTATACGCTGGCTGATTTGCCGGTGTACCGCCATGACGATCCAGGCCCGAGCTTCGCGCGTCTCGACCTGATGCTGCGCGAGCTGCTCGACACCGTGATCTCGACGCGCTACTTCGCGATCACGCTCGACGAGGTGCGCCCGTCGTTCCACCTCGGCCGCCTCGATTCCGGCAAGATCGACGACAAGACCGAGTTCTACCTGGCGGTGTCCGCGGACATGCCGAGCGTCGAGCTCGTCGATGCGGTGCCGGCCCGCTTCAAGGTCGGCGCGCCCGACGACGTCGACAAGCTCGTGCTGTCGGCCATGCCAGGCGTGCGGCTCTCGTACACGCCGCAGGTGCCGCCCGCGATTCCGGTGCGCCCCGGCGCATGCTACTTCGCGCTCGATTCGCGTAGCCCGCTGTACGAGCGCATGCTGCAGGCCCAGTCCGCGATGATCTACGCGCCGACTGGCATCAATGACCTGAAATTCGAACTGATCGCGGTCACATCATGAGCTACGCGCCTTCCCTGTTCGGCGACAACGCGCCGGCCCCCCTGCATACGCCGGCGTCGACCGACGCCTCGTTCCAGGCCCGTTCGCTGCTCGACCTGCTGTACGACGGGTTCTTCATGCTGTTCCTGCTCAAGAACGGGCGGGAGCCGGAGAGCGCGGGCGAGTTCAGCACGCGCATCCAGGAATTCCTGTCGGACTTCGAGCGCGGCGCGAAGAAGCTGAATATCGCCGCTGAAGACGTGTACGGCGCGAAGTTCGCGTTCTGCGCGGCGATCGACGAGATGGTGCTGTCGTCGCAGTTCAAGATCCGCACGGACTGGGAACGCCGGCCGCTGCAGCTCGTGCTGTTCGGCGAGCAGCTCGCGGGCGAGAAGTTCTTCCAGTATCTCGAGGAATGTCGCGCGCAGGGTGCGGCGCGGCTGCAGTCGCTCGAGGTGTTTCATATGTGCCTGCTGCTCGGGTTCCAGGGGAAGTATCTGCTGGAAGGGCCGGAGAAGCTGGCTTACCTCACCGCGCGGCTGGGGGATGAGATCGCGCATATGAAGGGCAAGCGGGCGGCGTTTGCGCCGCATTGGCCGCTGCCGGATCAGATCGCGCATCGACTCAAACGTGAAGTGCCGGTTTGGGCGATTGGGGCGGTTTTTGCTCTTGTCGCACTGCTCGGATATCTCGGGCTCAACACCTATCTCAAGGACAAGACGCTGCAGGCGCTGGCGCCTTATTCGCAAGTCATCAAGGTCGGGCCGGAGTCGGCTAATTTGACGATTTCGTTGCCTTGAGGGGCTGGGGCAACGCTTCACGATGAAAAAGGACCGCCAAGCGGTCCTTTTTTATTCCGGCATCCGGTTTAGTCATGCTTGTGACTGCATGCCGTTCGGGCACAGATCGAGGAAGTCATCGTAGCGATCGAAATGATTGAAGCAGCGAACGACCTCCTCGATCGATGCGTCCGGTTTCTGACGATAGGCCAGATCGACGACGTCCTGAAAGTGCCCGCACGCGTACTGGAATACGTAATCAAGCTCGGTGACCTTCTCGGGGTAGATCTCGCGATCCTCATCGTCGACCTGTACCGTATCGCCGATGAAAATCGTCTGTTGCGGACACAGCTCCGCGTCACCGTCCTTTCCGTAAACATCATATAGCCACGCGGGATCGTAGCCCGCCCGCCGCTCCGCCTTCGCGCGGACAACGGCAATGAATTCGGCTAGCTGGAAAGTTCTATTCTTGAAATCCTCCGGGCGACGAATCCGCCATCCGATACGTTCGCACTCGATACGCGCCAGCAGCTGTTCTGCCTTGTCACGCTCGATCGCCAGCGTGCCGACATCGGTATCGCTTGCTGCCGCAAGCGCCCGCTCCAGGAACGGCCGTGCCGATACACCACGTGACGTTTCACACAACAGCTCTCCAAGGGCGACGAGCGACTGCGCGAGCGCAACGCGATCGCCTTCCTGCTCGGCCTCGGCCAGCGCGAGACACAGTGCCGCTTCGCCGCGATCTGTCATGCCACGATCGAGCAGCATCAATGCCTTGCGGAGGGTTTGCCGCGCACTCACTGCGACGCCTCGTTGCCGGGATGATCCATCCAGATGTCCTCATAGCCGGTGTCGTCGATGATGAAACGTACGCCGGCCGGCAGCATCAAATAAGGCAAGACCAGCGGCAGGAATTGAGGCAAATGCGTGGCATGCAGCGGCTGATAAAAATCGTCGGCATCCGAGTATTCGCCACAATGAAAAAACCAGCTCACGTTCCGTCCTTCGGACAGCGTGATGCGCGTGCCATGGACGGGTGCTTTCCCGAGCGTCGACATGGCGACGGCAACCATGTCCTCAGGTTCGACGACAGGCAGGTTGTATCGCGCACAAATGGCTTCCTGACGGGCACGCAGGCCAACCGGATCGTCTGTCATGTTCGTCATGCTCTTCCCGTCCTGTGGGGCACTAACCAGCTTGCCAGCATAGCTGTGGATCGGCCCGGCCGGACGATACGAAATAGGCGACCGCTTTCGCTGCCTTCACGCGATCCACACATTCCCGCGCCGGGTAGCTGCCGCACTGGCCGCCGGCAACGAGTTCGATCGTTTCTTCCATCGGTGCCTCGGGTGTCGTCAGGTTCAGCAACACGGCATCGAGGCTCGATGCGATAAATACGACATACCGCCCGTCGTTACCTCCGCCAATCGTCATCACCACTCCATCGCTCGACTCGAATGCGACTGTCGAGCGATCGCGACCGTTCAGCCTGTCGACTGCCGTGATGGCTTGCGCAACACTGTCGCATCGCGCTTCCGTCACATGCGAACGGTTGCCGATGTAGGTTTCCTCGATCACTTTCGTGGTTCGCATTCGATGGCCTTCCACCGCTTGCTCAAGCGGACGGATTACGTTGGCCGAGCGACGTTCGGCGCGTTGCCCTCGACCCGATCCGCTACTCATTACTCGCAATCCACTGGAAATCGGAATCAGTCAAACCGAACCGCTTCTTCACAACGTCTACGGCATGCGCCGTTTTCACCTGCGAATCGACACTGACGACCACGCCTTTTATCGGGGCCTTGACGTAATACATGAACTGCATGGGCCCGACTCTGTCGTCGAGCAGCATGCCGGCAAAGTATTCGTCCAGATCGTCGGCGCCCTTTTCGAATGGAAGCCCGGTCCGCACCGAGAATTCAGAATGGTCGAATCCGAGCATGCAGACGGGCTTGCCATCTCCACTGGGCCAAACACGGGTCTTGTTCATCGTCGACGGACCTTTGTGACTACAGTTCGTTGCATCCCATACCTCAAATCGTGCGTAAGCACATGCTTGGCAACGAGCGCTTGTAGTCACGTTCGGCGAGGAGCACGTGTTGATGCCCGACCTCGCTATCGATCGAGCCACCAGTCGAGCAGCGTTTCGTCCTGCTGATCCTCGAAGTTCCGGTAGATGTTGGCGTAATACCAACCGAGGCCGGTTCGTTCCGTAAAGCCGTCGAATACGGTGCGAATTCTCTCGCCACCCGCACCGGACGGCACCGATAGCGCAAGCGAGCCACCATGGCGACCGTCGAGCGTGCCGTTCAGTTCGGATGCGACCTCGCTCGCAAGCCGATCGGTCTCGTGATCCGGGATCGCGTCGCCGTAGATCTGGATGCAGTAGTTTCCGCCTCGTTTCAGTACCGTGGCAGGACGATTGGGCGCGTCAATGCGGACGAGATCGCCCTTCGCGAGATTCAACGTGAGACCGGGTGACGCTAGGAGTTTGTAGACACCCGGCTCGACCTGGCGCGCGGGAAGCTCTTCGTGAACAGGTGCGTCGCCGGAGCTGCTTGCGTAGACGTAGATCAGGTCGTACTCTTGGTCGAAGTTGTGCATCTCATTCTCGCCGCGCGTGGGGCCGGGTTACGGTCAACAACTGGTGTCCGCAAGGCTATCGGTGTCGTGGCCATCTAATTTCCTGGCACTACTCGCCTGCAGTCACCCCTCGATCATCTTCATAAAAGCCGCCGCGTCCGCATCCTGCAGTGCCTCACCTATCCTCGACTGGATCTGCTCAAGGAATGCTGGCCGGATCTCATACGAGTTGTCGAAGATATCGCGCGAATACTTTCCGACGTACAGATCGCACCAGATCCACAACGCGTGCGCGAAATGCGTGACGGATGGAGCGACGCGCAATGGTGCCCAAGCGCCCGCGCCGTGGCGGTCGAACAGCACATCGCCGTTCGGCACGACGATAACGGGATCGCCGCCCATCTGACCCAGCACGATCCAGTCGTCGTGCCATCCGGACAGCCGACGGCCCGACGCGTCGACACGATAACCGGTCTGCCCGATCGTGAGGCTCGCCTGGTTGCCGTATAACAGGAGGTCATCAGCGGTCCAGGGAATCGACAGGTCGACATTGTCGAGGGCGTTGAACCATGCGGCCGTTTCAGAGCTGACGGAGAGGGATCTCGCGTGCGTTGCATTGTCGGGCGCACGTGCGCCAATGCTTGCGTGCGCATCGACCGTGTCACGAATTTCGACGATGAACTGCTTCAGATCCCGATCGTGCATCGTGCCTCCTGTTGACTTCGCGCCTTGCCGAATCGATTGCGAACGATGCCGGTATCGCATCGAATACGCATCGATGCTCGCCGATCCGACGTTCACGCCGCATCGTCAAAATACCACTTCAGGAATGCCGAGAACGAGGCCCAGCGTGCGTCGATTTTGCCGGCCATGAAGTGCGAATGTGCGGCCAAATCGTAATCGTGAACCGCACCGGACAGCGCATCGTACAAGTACATGCCCTCGCTTTCATCCGACGTCAGCGGCAACAGGTGATCGGGAAACCCGTATCGATCCCGCACGTAATCGAGCGACGCGACGATACCCGAGTAATCGAGCAGATCCCACAACTCGGCAACTGGACGCGGGCTGATGAATGGGCCCTGGTACGCGAGATAGAAAGCCGCGAATTCGGTGTCGTGTTCGATCCCGAGACGGTCGAGCGCGTTGAGGACGCCCCGCGGGTCGTCACGTTCGACGTTACCGCTCTGTTTCGACAAATAGATGCTCACGTCGTCGGGGATCGTCATCGCTTTCTCGCCAAAAAACCGCACGTCACCGATTCCCATCGGGTGACGGCATGTCGGACGAAGTACGGGAGCGGAGTGCCGCCCCGTCGTTCTGTTCACGTCTCGTCAGAACAGGATAAATGCATCGTTCTCTACGTAGAAGACGAACGCGTCGAGCAATTGCACAACGCTCGGTTCGTCAACCTGGTCGTGGGCGTTGATCACGATGTCCTCGATCGTCGCGCTGTCCAAGGTGATCCGCCAGCCGGGTTGATTCGCGATGGCAGGTACAGCATCGTCCTCGGCATCCTTGGTGTCTTCGGAGAACACACCTTCGGTATCGAGCGTCCACGGCATGGGTGGCAAGTAGAGCCAACCGGCGAAGTCGCCCGGGCGTTCGAGAATGTGTTTCAGCGATGCTTCAGTCACGGAAGTGGTCAACATGGGTGGTGCGGTTATAGCTGGGGCAAATGCGTCGAGGGCTAGATAGAAGGGGCGAATCGCCGCCTTCTCCGCCTCCGATCACGTAACGGCGCACGCGCGTGGTTACTGTCGCGCTCGTGCAGCGAGCCGTGATTATGCCAATTTCGTATTGGTGAGATCTGCCGGCGGTTGTTGCTGGTCAAGTTGCTCGTGGTCGAATTTCTCGGTTGACGAAGCCGGTGGCGCGGGTAATGCGACGGACCGAATGCCCCTGGCAAAGCGACCTTATATCGGCTCCCCGAAATACACGAAGTCAAAAACTTCAATCCAGTGCGCGAACTCGTTCGGCGCCACGGCACGCCAATGCCGAGCGGAATCGATGCGTCTGTCGGACGCAAACAAGACGACGTCTCCCATCGAAGTAGCGTGAATGGTCAGCACGATCAGACCACCGCTTTCCGCCGCGAATACGGCACGTCGACAGGCTCCGGGATCCTCGATATCGTCGAAAAACACGACGCCGGATGGAGTCAGGTCGACTTCCCGACAGCGCATGTACCCCCAGTCGGCGATCCTGACCGGGTGTGCCTGAAACGCGGCGTCGAGAGAGGAATAGTGGATCATCACCGATGTCGAAATCAGGGTTCGTATCGGATCGTTTCGTAGATCTTGGCCATGCCTTGGTCCGCGATGCTTTCGTTTGCTGCCGATCTGGACGAGAGGACTACGCAGCCCCCCCTTGCCACAGTCGCACAATCTCTCGCGACCCTCGTTTTTACCCGCCGAATAAGATAAAACTATTGCAGCAATCTAAAAGCAAGAGATGCCGGCGCCCCCTGATTTATTGACAGATCAGCCACCAAAGCAAGGTCAGTCTTCTTGCCACCTACCCACAATTGACATGCAATGCGCCGGGATTCTGGGTCGGAATCTGTTTCGAAGATATCGAACGGGATTCTCCCGATTTGATCCGGGAAAAATTCCAAGTCACGAGGTGGCAACGTCAACTCCTCAATCGGCTCCCCTGATATTTGCAGCCCATCTTCAATCTCTTCAAAAGCACCTTGAGCAACCCCAAATAGCAACCCCAAATTTAATCAGTTCGCCCGACAATCCGCCTCGAATTCCTTTTAAAAGACTGTTCATAAGCAGATATGCCCCCTCCCGATCAAATGGTTGCATGTTTCATTTTCTCCGCTTAGGCAGCATCGCAAGCCGAGCAAAGCGCCATCGGCACGCACTTTGCCAACGTTACTGCAGACGATTTACCACAGACGATGTTGCCAATCAGAATAATCAACCGAAGCATAAATTGATCAATTTTTCGTATTCTGAGGAATATTTCCTCAAACTATCCAACGGCTTCTCATCGAGTCTATCCATTGCCGCCACTATACCCCCTTATCAATTTTCCATATCCAACGGCCGCATAATCCACTCCCAAGACGGCATACCCAGACCTTACGCTTCTGCGGCCAAACCGGATAACAGAGTGCTGACCCAATAGAATTGCACCATCTTTTTTGTCATCGGAAAAATAAAGATGAATATCGCCCTTCAGAGGGCTAAATTGAACCCCATCCCAAATTCGCTTGAGCAAAGCCATCAACCCAACGCCCCGCCCAAAATCGATGGAACTGCCAACATAATTTTCGCCGAGACAATACAACTTATATAGTGAATTAATTTCCCCATCCCTATGATTTATATTTATATACTTCTCGTACAAATGGAAATCAGAAACCTCCCCACAACATCGTAGCCTCGATCCTCGAGCCGCGACTTATCTCCACCCTCACCGCGAATCAATCGACCTGAAGTATCACCATTAGATTGCAGCAGCGCATCGACAATTTCAGAAAAATAAACTGCCATCACTTTTTAATTAGAAATGTGATTCGCTTCAGATGCACGATGATTGCCGCGAATCTCTACAACCTTTTTGAGTCCTGACGCTCGATTTGAATTTGGATACGCATCTCCACCCACCTGTGCAGACTTGACCAAGCGATCAACGTTCTTCGCTTTGTCGAAGTATTTGACGACACAGCTACATACTTTCCTCCATTGAGATTCAGACATATCGGGTGTGGCTTTGTCAGCCGGCCCTAGCTCCACATGAGTTCCGTCTGCGTTAGGTGTCAACGTAATATGCCCCCCCGCTCGGCGGTATCAGCAGAAACGTCGTATCCTGACAACCTCAATGGATCGATCCACTATATCGGATTGGACGCATACTGATATACGTTGATACCCCCCTTCAATCTGATCGTGTCTTTCGATACAAATCTACCGCTCTGTGGAGAGTTGTACCAATACCGGTTATAGTGCAACCCCGTTTCGTCATCAACCTGCCGCCCCTGGAACCGCAACGGATTCTGCGGCACGATCCCCGCCGCCTTCGACGCCCGCGCGATCACCTCCCGCGCTTCCCCCACGCCTTATAACGACGCCTCCCACACCACGTCGCCCTCATCATTCGTCAGCAATCATGGTGTGCCGATCTGGTCTTCGGCCGCCTTTGGATCGGCCCTAGTTACCTCACCAGAAACCGTTGCCAGATACTGCTCGACCTTTGAGTGAATCACAAACCACAGCCGGCTCGTCTAATCAAGTGCAATCGAGGTACTCGTACCAGAGAATATAGCCAACAGCCATGCTTTCAAACCCTCGAGGTCCTTCGCTGCTTGTACATCGATCTGTATCGACGACAAATCTTCTCTCCACTTGGCACCATCTTCAAGTTCGATGTTCAACTTGCCAGCATTGAGTGAAACGGACTTGATCCCCCCATATCCTGCGACCCCGTCGGCGCAAACCTCTACGTAATACGTATCTTGGCCCAACTTCCGATCTTGCTCGTCGAATTCAGTCCCGCGCTGCAGGATAACGTAGTCGTGCGGCTCATTTCCGCTATCAACCAGCCCCAGAACATGAACCCCATCCTCGTACGTATAGGTCACGTCATTTGCGACAAATTCAAATTTCATTCTATTTGCACCCCTTGGAAGGATTGGCCATCCACGTCTTTTGCTGCCCGTCTTCTTGCCAGTTATATTGGATCGTCGCACCTGACTGCAAAGCACGTGCGTTCATCTTGCCCTTGCAAGATGTACATGGTGGGTACTGTCCGTCAATGATCATATGATCTCCAGGCGCTAGCGGAACTTGCGAAACCGCACGCGCCTCAGTATGGGTAGCAAGAGTATTCTGCGGAAATCCTAAAGCCTTTTCCTCTGGCGTCATGTTACCGCTTTGAAATACACCACAGTGCCTTTGGGAGCCCTCCGCACTGCGAACGGTAACTTGAGCCGTATGCGTCCCTTTCCCTGATCCGAAACGAGCCAACCCTAGCGGATCAATCCAATTCACAGAATTGGGCGCGTACTGCCATCGATTCAGGCCACCGGCGAGCCCGATGGGATCCTTGCTGACGAACCGCCCGCTACTCGGATCGTAATACCGATATCGGTTATAGTGCAGCCCCGTTTCGTCATCATATTGCTGCCCCTGGAACCGCAGTGGACTTCTAGGAGTAATCCCCGCCGCCTTCGACGCCCGCGCGATCACCTCCCGCGCCTCCCCCCACGCCTTATACGACGCCTCCCACACCACATCGCCTTCGTCATCCGTCAGCAATTGCGGTGTGCCGATCTGGTCACAATGGTAATAGAACGCGTGCGCCTCACCAACCCGCTCCGGCAACCGTTGCAACGGATCGTCTTCCGGTACATAGCGATCGGTCTCACGGCGTGACGGCGTCTCGAACCCGTCTACCGATGCACTTACGTATTGCACCATCGGCACGAACGAACCCGCTTCGTAAAGGTAATGCGTGCTGCCCTGCTCCCCGCTCTCATACGCCAGCGTATCGCCATCCCACCCGAACACCGTGCGCTCGCCATTCACCTCTTTCGCAATCCGACGGCCCAGCGCATCGTAGTAGTACCGCGACTCGCTCCTGCGAGCGACCTCGTCAACCGTCGCTGCGGTCATCCGATTGAACGCGTTCCACTCGTAACGCTGCTCACCCGCTGGCGATCTGCGATGAACGAGATTGCCGCGCGCGTCGTACGCGAAATGCTCCCCCGCGTATTGCTTCAACAAGTTGCCCAACACCTTGGGCACTTCCGCGGGGAACGTGCTCTCCGTAGCACGTACCGGACTCGGCCGACTCTCCGTGCGAGGCGGCTCAACACGTGCGGGGTCGATGATGTTGCTCGCCGGATCGAACGCGAACCGCTCCTTGCCCGCCGGACCAATCGACTCCAGCAACCGTCCGACCGGATCGTAACGATAGTCCGTCAACCCTCTGCGATTATCTTCAATCTGCACGAGCTGGCCGGCCGCGTCGTAGCGATACCGGCGCTCTGCCAGCGGCGCGGGTGCATTCGCACGCTGTACCGTGCGCTGCGCCAACCTGCCTGCGCGATCGTATGCCGTGTGTTGATCGATCTTGCTCGGCAGGGTACGTAATGTCTCGCGATGCAGATCGTCCCGCTCGATCTGAACGAGTTCCTTGCCGTCCAGCATCAGCCCGTGAACATGTCCCGAGCCGTACGTGAGCCAGTCGACAGCATGGCCGTCCGGCCGGACCGTTCTGATGCGGTTGCCGATTTCGTCGTACTGGTGATGCCACACGAAACTCCGGCTCGCGCCGAACAGGTCGTAAGCGTGATGCTCGCGCACCAGATTGCCGACCGGGTCGAAGAACCGTTGAACGCGGCTATATCCATTGCTGGCCTCGATCAATCGTCCCAGCGGATCGTAGGCGAAACGCTCCGCCTCTTCGCCGACCGAACGGCCATCAAGCCGTCCACCGCGATCGTGGGACATCGTCATGACTTGTCCCGCCTCGTCGACCGACTCGAGACGGCTGCTCGCCTCGTCATACGAATAGCGCGTGGCCTTCCCGTCGAAATCGATCTCCTCGATCAATCGGCCTGCTACGTCATAGCGGAACGTGTAATTCGCGTGATTCTGGTCGGTCAGCCCGACGATCCGCCCGAGCCGGTCATAGCGATACGACAGCGATTGCCCCAACGCATCGGTGCGGATATTGATACGCCCGCTCGCGTCGTAGCCGTAACGCGTGTTGCGGTTCAGCGGATCAATATGGGTCAGCAGACGCCCTTCCGCGTCGTAGCTCAACTGCTCGCGCCCCGCCGGCGACACGACTTCGATCAACTGGCCATTCGCGCCATAACGGTATGCCGTTACCCCACCCTCTGCATCTTTCGCTTCCGAGAGGCGACCCTGGGCGTCATACGCCCACTGCGATGTCTTGCCCGAGCAGTCGGTATAGCTGATCAACTGGCCGACGTTGTCATACTTCAGCGCTTTTGCGCCCCCCTTGGCATCCTTGATCCGGGTAAGCAGCCCTCGCTCGTCGTACGCATACTCGGTCTTGTGGCCGAGCGGATCGACCTCCGCAACCATGTTCCCCGCATCGTCATATTCACGCAGCCACGGGTGCCCAAGCGGATCGGTCACGCGGACGAGCTGGTCCTTCTGGTCATACGCCATCTCGACCACGCTGCCGTCGGTACGTTGATGGCGGACGAAGTTGCCGCGCGCATCGTATTCCATGCGCTCGACGGTACCGTCACGATGGACGTACTGAACGAGTTTGTCGTTCGCGTCCCGGTACATCCACTCTTCGCTACCGTCCGGATGAATCACACGGAACGAATAACCCTTGCTGTCGTAATAGTGATGCGTGACATTGCCAAGCGCGTCGGTCACGCTGACCATCCGGAAGTCCGGATGCCACGCGAGGCGAACCTCGTCGCTGCCGTCGTCGGCGTATTCGCGGAAGCATTTTGCCTTCGGCCCGTCACCGTTCCACTCGAGGTTCACACCTCGGCCGGTGCGATCGGTATATCGCGTCACGAGGTGGTGTCGATAACGGTATTCGCGGCGATTACCGTAGCGGTCCGTCGCCCCGATCAGATCGTTCTGGTCGTCGTACTCGTAGCTCGCAAGTGTGCCGATGTATTCGCCCTGCGCATCATGATGAGTAACGCCTACGATCCGCCCACGCACGTCATGTCGGAGTGCAACCTGAACGTGCGGTGCAATCAGGCGATGCAACCGCCCTTCCGCATCGTAGTCGAGCGTCACCTGATTGCCGGCACGGTCCTTGACGAATGCGAGACGGAACACGTTGCCGTGCCGTTCGTACGCCTCGAGCAGCACATGCCCGCGCGTCACCGTCAGCCACTGCTCGTCCAGCCGCAACAACGTTTGCCCCTCGGAAAGATCATCGTGCGCACTTCCGACGCGGAGCAGCGGGTATTCGATACTTCGTCCAGCGGCGTCGTGATAGACGAGCTTTTCCGCAGCAATATCGAAACGAGTCGTATATGGCGTAATCCAGCGTGCGCCCAGTTCGCCATGCTCGTCGTTCGCGTCGAAGAACGATCGATAGGTACGCTGCCAGGCAATGGGCAACGGCCCGTCGATCGTGAAATCTTCGTGATTGATTTGCTCGTCGCCGAGCGCGAATCCGATTGATCGCGGGGTGGCGACAGGTGGCGTCTTCACCGGGCTATGAGTAAGGCAGCAATTCGGCCCCGGATGATGCGCTTCAGTGGTTTTTTGAACCTCGTCAATTCGATGCTGCGCACGCGTCTCATTGACCTTCGCCGTCTTGTGTTCCTGAATCCCCGTCGTCTGCGGCTTCGGATTGCGCTTGCGCCAGCTCCGCATGCCGTCTTCACCGATCGTGATGATCCACCCGATCTTGCCCGCGTCGTTCCCATCGAGCTCGCGAATGCACTTCTGGACCGTCGGAATCCGCTTGTAGATATCTTCAGCGAAGAGCTGCAGCTTCTTCGTCGAATTCGGGTCGATCAAATCAGCGGCCGAGGTCACCGTGTTGATAGCGATCTTCCCCTCGACCTTGCGAATATCCGAGAGGAATCCACCTAAATTGTCGAGGATCCTCCTGCCGTCATACGCAACGATAGCCGCCCCGACACCCTTCAGATGCGACCCGGCCGACTTCACGTTGTGCCCCACTTCGTACTTCTTCCCCGCCGCGTGTGCGAACACGTCGGCGATCGCCTTCATCAGATCGCCGATGAATTTGGCGCAGTGGTCGAGCAGCTCCTTCAGCCCGTCACGTATCACCTTCAGGAATTTCTCGATCTCGCCCGCGTAACGCTCCTGCACGTTCGCCACCATCGCCGAGATGATCGAATCGCGCAGCGCCAGCATGGCAGCCTCCCCCGCTGCCTTGCCGCTCTCGACGACCTTCTGTCGAATCAGCTTCAACACCGGCCGCGCGCCGAGCCGAAGCTCGGCGGTAGCCGGCGGCAGCGGCACGACCCCGATCAGATCGAGACCGAGGTTGACCCAGTCGAACATGTCGATCGGTTTGTCGCCATGCTCGATCATCGCCTTGATATCGAGCACCGCATCGACTGCCGCAAAGATATTGGCCAGGACCGGCACGTTCTCCGCGACCGTCTTCAGCCGGCCGACGTTGACGACGCCGCCGCTGACCTTGATCAGCCACTTGTCGAATGAATCGATGCCGGCTTGTACATCGGCCTCCGTGATCTTCATGATCGGAGACACGAACACATCGGTAGGTTTGGGTTGAAGGACGCCCGCAGCGGTCATGATTTTTCTGTTCTCGAATAGGTAAAAGGGGCGACGCTCAGCTCATTTTCAGCACGGCTGCGGCGCTGCGCGCCGTCTGCGCGAGACCGCTGACCTGCTGAGCGGCGGCACTCAACTGGCCCGCTTGCGACAGCGCCGCCTGCGCCCCCGCCGGCAGCATATTGGCCGCAGCCTGCTGCGCGACACCGAGGCCCTGGCCTGCCACCGCCTTCGCCAACGCGGCTCCGCCCTGCGACGCCGAGCTCGCCAATCCCGCGACCGTTTTCGCCGCACCCAGTGCATTCGACGCACCCGCCGGCAACATGCCGCCTACCGCTTGCTGCGCCATGCCCATGCCTTGACCAACGGCGGCCTTCGCCAGCGCCGCGCCACCCTGCGTCGCCGCACCGGCCAGGCCCGTCAGCGCGCCGGCGGCACCACCTGCCGCCGGCAGAAACGAGCCGAGCTGCGCCTGCGCGGTTTCCGCGGCGCCTGCCGCCGGCGCCGGATTGGCCGGCCATGACGCCACGTCGAAACGGCTCGACTGCTGATCCTGCGAGCGGGGATCCTCCCCGAACTTCACCTGCACCGCCCCCGGTGGCAGGCCGCTCACGATCATGTGCCCGTTGTTGTCGAGCGCTCCTTTCTTCAACAGCCCGCCATTCGCATCGAACACCGAGAACAAACCGCCCTTCACCGGTTGGCCGTTCCCGTACGTATGCAACAACTCCAACTGCCCCGGCTGATCCGACCGTGGACTCGGCAACGGATACCCCATGCTCGCCGGCCCCGCAAAGGTATGCGACGCACCCTTCACGTCCACCGCACCCGGCGTATGAATCTCGATGTTCCCGCCTTGAATGCGGATATATCCGCCACCGCTCGTCAGCAGAATCCCCTGATCGGCTGCGATCTCGATCTGCCCCGTCGCCGACACCACCTTCACCGCCTTCTGCGCGGTCACCTCGATATTGTCCGACTGCGCCTGGATCTCCACCTTGCCCTTGCCCGCGAACAGCTTCATCCCCGCGTTCTGCACGAACAGGCTCAGCTTCTGCCCGATGCTCCCGATCAGCGACTTGCCCGCCGCGACGTGCACGCTCTGCCCGCTCGCCACATTCACGTGATCGTTCGCGACCACATGCACCGACTGCTGCGTCGACATCCCGATCCCCGACGGGCTGCCGAACAGCATCACCGGCTCCTTGAACGCGTTTGCGTTACCCGTGCCACCGCCTGCCGTGCGCCCGCCCGACGCGCTGCCCGATGCGCTGTCCTGCGTCGCATCCGTGAACGCGCGCATCGTGTCCTGCGCGTCCTTCATGCTTTCAGCCTGATGCTGCTCGCTCACACCCGACATCGCCTCGACGAGGCTTTCGCCCGTCACGAGCTGCTGCTGCGCTTCCTTCACGTCGAGCGGCTGGCTGTTCGCCGCCTTCGGATGCGTCGTCACGTACAGGCCCTGGCTCGCCCGCACCGCGCCATACGCATCCGAGCGCAGGTCGAAGCCGCTGCCGAGATACGACCCGCGCGAATTGCCGCTCTGGTCGATGATGTAGCCGAGATGCAGCAGGCTGTTCGCGCTGCTGCTCATCAGCTGCACGCGGTTCTGCCCGGTCGCGTCGTCCATCACGAGCTGGTTGTAGCCGCTGCCCGAATACTCCTTCGAGCGATACCCGGACAGGATCCCGTCGGTATGCCACTGCGGCTGGTTCGCGCCGTTGTACACGCGACCGACCGCGAGCGGTCGGTCGCAGTCGCCGCCGACGTAGTCGATCAGCACTTCCTCGCCGATACGCGGCACGTGCACGCCGCCGTAGCCGCCGCCCGTATCCGACTGCACGACGCGCACCCAGCACGACGCGTTCTCGTTGCCCGGATTCAACCGGTCCCACACGAACTGCACGCGGATCCGGTTCAACTCGTCGGTATAGACTTCCTCACCCTGCGGCCCGACGACGATCGCCGTCTCGAGGTGCATCTCCGGCTTGGGATGCTCGAACGGGCTGCGATACGGCACGCTCACACGTTGCGCTTCGACTTCGGCGAGATAGAAGCCGACCGAACCGTCATGGTGCGGCACGCGAAACGCGGGATCGGCGCCGTGGCCATCCTGCACCTGCGCCAACGCTTCGCGCAGACTGTATGGAAAGTCCGCGGCATCGCTCGCGACGGGCAGGTTGTTCTCGATCCACCACGCCACCTCGATCGCGGCGAACTCGCGCTGATCGGCCGGATCACGGTCATGCGCGGGATGATCGGCCAGCGTGAAGCGCCGGCCGGCGTCGATCGCGCGCACCCCGCCCGCGGCATGGAAACGCTTCGCCCGCGACTCCCACTCCTCCATCTTGACCTTCGTCAGATGGTCGCCGCGCGTCTGGTCGAGATACGTGTAAGCGCCTGTGTACTCGTAGACTTCGAGTTGATCCGGCAACTCGCCCTGACCGCCCATCGTCGGCAACGACGTGCCTTTCGGGTTCGACGGCTGCGAAGGATTCTTGTAGTCGAATGTCCGCGTCGATCGCGTAACGCTCTGCAGCGTGCGCGTGCCCGACCATTGCGTGAACGCGTCGGCTTCGCTGACCGTGCCGCTGCGATAAAACCGCACGGTTTCCGGCGACAGCGGCGCGAAGGCCTGCAGGTTGTCTGTGATTACGAGCGTATGCGACTTGCCGTCGTCAGCCTGCTGCCATGCGCTGTAGAGCCCTTCGTTCTCCATCAGCCGATGCACGAAATGCCAGTCGGTATCGTGCTGTCGCGTGTACGAGCGGTTCGGCAGCGGCTTGGTCAGCGCGAAGCGAAAATGGCCCTGCGCCTGGGGATGCTGGTTCAGCACGTCGCTGATGATCTGGTCGACGGTCGTGTCGTTCCAGAGCCGCTGATCGCGACGAAACTTCAGGAAGTGGGTGAAATCGGCGAACGCGAGCTGATAGGTCGTGAGCCCGCCGTCGGCACCGAGCCGGCGCGCGGTATGCACGTACCCGTTGATCGGCCGGTAACGGAGATCGCCTTGCTGGATCCACAACGTGACGGGCTGTGCGATCAGTTTTTTAAGTTCCAGATCGCCATCGGTCGACAGCACATCGAGCGTGAACTCATATGCGCGCCCGATACGCGAGCGGCCGACTGCCCGCTGAACGGTCAGGACGTTGGGCCCCAATGGCGTATCGAGCTTCAGCAACCGGTCCTGCTGAAGCAATCCGCCGCGCAGGGCGGCGATTGAATTCTGCATGTTCATGAACGGCCTTTTTTCTTTTGACGCGCCCTCGGATGGCGCGAGCACTGAACTTCGCTGGCGCGATTTTACAGACAAAATCTTGCACAAATAGAAAAATGGGTTGATTTGAAAATGCATTTTTTCGAGTGCGATCGAACGCTCTACACACCGGTTTCACCGGTCGACCGCCAGCCGTGACCCGTTCATGAAATCGCTTTCAATCAGGGCCAATTCGACTTCCGGCGCAGCCCGGTTGCGAGTAGTGTCTACGTGCCCGTCTTGCGGCCCGCCGCGCCCACCCGGCGCCGGCGCTCACCTCACACCACGCTGACCACTGGAGATCTGCGATGAAACGTTCGAAGTTCCTGCTGTCGGGCCTGCTGCTCGCGTCGGCCCTCGGCTTTACGGCCGTCTCCGCGCACGCGGACGACCTGCTCGATTCAGTGAAGAAAGCCGGCGTGCTGCGCGTCGGCCTCGAAGGCACGTATCCGCCGTTCAACTCGCGCGGCACGTCGGGGCAACTGGAGGGTTTCGACGTCGACATCGCGAACGCGGTCGCCGGCAAGCTCGGCGTGAAGACGCAGTTCATCCCGACCGAATGGAGCGGCATCATCGCGGGCCTGCAGGCCGGCAAGTTCGACGTGATCGTCAATCAGGTCACGATCACGCCGCAGCGCAAGGAAGTGCTCGACTTCAGCGAGCCGTACACGTATTCGGCCGCCCAGCTGATCCAGCGCAAGGACGACACGCGCAACTTCAAGTCGCTCGACGACTTCAAGGGCAAGAAGCTCGGCGTGACGCTCGGCACCAACTACGACCAGATGGCACGCACCGTGCCGGGCATCGAGGTGCAGACGTATCCGGGTGCGCCGGAAAAGCTGCGCGACCTCGCCGCCGGCCGGATCGAGGCGACGCTCGACGATCGCCTGATGCTGCCGTACATGATCAAGACGTCGAACCTGCCGCTGCGCGCGGGCGCGGTGCTGAACGGCGGCAAGCAGGAAATGGCGATCCCGTTCCGCAAGGGCAATCCGAAGTTCGAGAAAGCGATCAACGACGCGCTCGATTCGCTGCGCAAGGACGGCACGCTGAAGAAGATCTCGACGCACTGGTTCGGCAGCGACGTGACCGTGCCGGTCGCACAGTAAGCGGCCCGGTGCTTCAACGCGTCACGCCCTTCGTCTCGATGAAGGCGTGACGCCTTCCCTCAAGCCGCTTCGTCGAAGCGCGCCAGCAGCATCTGGCCGATCGGTGTCAGCGCCGGGCGCGCGGCCACGGCATTCATGCGTACCTGCGTATCGTCGACCAGCCGCTTCTCGACCAGCACGGCGAAGGCCGGATTCGACGGATCGACGCTGTCCGGCGCACGCGCGACGCGCAACAGCATCGAGAATTCATGCGGACTCAGCATGGTCCCTGTCTCCTGATCGTCCGCAGTCCGGTTCGAACCGTCGTCGATCGTATTTTCGAATGAAATGGCGCGATGCATGACCGCTGCGCCGCCGGGAGCGAGATCCCGGTCGGCCCCCACCTGCGACGCGGGCACGTCGTCGCGAGCGGGTTGCGCACGTTCCCGGTCCGGCGGTGCCGCCGCGACGGGAACGTGCAACGTTATGGGCGCACCATGACGCGACCGTGACAGGAAAACGGGGCGCGTCACACACCGCTTTCGGTTCGATGCCCCCACGATTGGCGAAGACGGGCCGTGTCGCCCGTCAGGCCGTCAGTTGCCCGCTCGCCGGCCGTTTCGCACCCCTTCATCGCGAATCGACCGAATACGGGAAACTCCCATGCTTCGATCCGTTCGCATGGCGCATGCAGCGCACGACCACGTGCACCGCGCGCCCGAGCGTCATCCCGACGAGCACGCCCCATACGATCGACGGTGGCGTGATCGTGATTCGTGTCGAGCGCGATCTGCTTGGGCGGTTGCGGATTCGCGTGCACGGGCAGCAGGAGATGCTGCCGGTCAGTCGTGCGTATGCAGGGTTGTTCAGGCAGATGTGATGGATGTTTGCTTGCTGCCGGGTAACACGATTTCCGCCTGCTCACGGAGTCCTCGACGGTGCGCTACGGCACGCCCATCAGCGCGACGTGGCAAATAGAGGTATCGAATGTGACGACGGTCCTTGTCCCCGCGACCGGCGACAAGCCCGGCGGTACCCGCTACACGATGAAGCCGATCTATAGGGCACGTGCCGATGGGGAGATGTGCCTCGATTCGGACAGTCTCGCGAAGAAGTGCGGTGCGGCGATGGGGGAAGATGTTCGGTGAAACGCTACGCTCTCGGCATAACAAGCCCTTGCAGAGATCCGTCGACACATATCTCGACACCGATACGAGATGACTATCCGGTTCGATGGGGATGTTGCACGTGCCATCGTGTGTTGCATGCCGTGGTCCGAGAAAACTCAGGCCGGAGCAGCGCCAGCATTTCGCTAAAGCACCTCACGGCAACCGATGTAAAATCGCGCGGGCATTCCTCAGACGCTATCCGAGAGCGCTGCAAATATAACGAAAGGCTTACGATGAACGTGCAGAACCTTGCTGCCGCGCTACGTGGCGGCCTGATTCAGCAGGACCGGCTGTTGAAGCTTGATACACCGCTTGGTGCAAACGCGCTGACGGTACTCCGGGCCGTCGGCCGATCGACAATCGGTCGCGACTATGCTTTCACGCTCGACGTGGTATCGCCCGACAACGCCATCGAGCTGAAAAAGCTCATCGCGCAACCCGTCACACTCTGGCTTTCGCAGGTAAACGGGCAGTATCGCCCCATCCATGGCTATGTCTACACGGCACGCCAGCTGGGCGTGGATGGCGGGCTGACGACGTATCAGATCACGCTGCAAGCATGGATGCACGTGCTGAAATTCCGCCGCGATCAGAAGATCTGGATCGATAAGACGGCCGACGACATCGTATCCGACGTGCTGAACCAACACTCGGAAGCGCGCGGCCGTTTTCGGTTCGCACTGTCGCAAACACTGCCGAACCGGTCGTACACCCGGCAGAGCGAAACTGACTGGCATTTCGTGCACCGCCTGCTTGAGAGCGAAGGCCTGTTCGGTTACTGGGAACAGGCCGACGACGGACAATCGCACACGTTCGTGATCACCGACAGGCTGGCAGCATGTCCGGAGCTGTCGCCAACGACGGTTCCATTTTACCGAGGCGGAACCCGCATCGAAGCAGACGGGTTGACGCAATGGTCGGGTACACGCACCCTGCAAAGCGTCACACACACGACACGCACGTTCGACTACAAGAATCCTTCGCAGCCGTCGAATCCGAAGGGCACGTCGCTGCCGACGATGGGCGGACAGGGCGAACTGCCCGATCAGCTCGAGATCTACGAGTACACCGGCGCGTACACCTTCCAGCAACAACAGCATGGCGACCGGCTTTCCCACATCCGCATGGAAGAATGGGAATCGCGCGCCAAACGGTTCCACGGCGTCGGCGGCGCACGGGCCATCGATGCAGGGCGGCGTTTCGTGCTGTCGGGTCATCCCGTGCATGATCGCGACCCGGCGGACCAACGCGAATTCGCGACGATTTCGGTGACGTGGTGGATCGAAAACAACCTGCCTGCCAATCGCATGCAGGACTTTCCGCACAGTCTGCACCGCGACATCGACAAGGCGCGGACGAATCGGTCGGGCAACACGCCGACCACCCCGTCGCACGATGACGATTCGGCCGGTTTCTATCTCGTCGAAGTCGAAGCGCAACGTGTGAGCGTGCCGTATCGCAGCCCGTTCGAGCATCACAAGCCGGAGATGCACCTCGAGACGGCGATCGTCGTCGGGCCGCAGGGTGAGGAAGTCTATACCGACGAGTTGAACCGGATCCGCGTGCAGTTCGTGTGGGACCGGTTGAATCCGGGCAACGAGAACGCGTCGTGCTGGGTGCGCGTCGTGCAGTCGGATACGGGCGGCGGCTACGGCGGCGTGCACGTGCCGCGTATCGGCGAGGAAGTGCTGATCGACTACGTCGGCGGCGACTGCGACCGGCCGCTCGCGGTCGGTCGCGTGTACAACGGCGCGAACCAGCCGCAATGGCATACCGACGGGATCCTGTCCGGGTATCGGTCGAAGGAGTATTCCGGCAGCGGCTACAACCAACTCGTGATGGACGACGCGACCGGGCAGAACCGCGTGCAGCTGATGAGCAGCAGCGCGAACAGCCTGCTGCATCTGGGCTACATCATCGACCAGAGCGGCAACTCGCGCGGGTCGTATCTCGGCAGCGGCTTCGACCTGCGCTCGGATGCGTATGGCGCGGTGCGGGCAAGCCAGGGCCTGTACGTGACGACGCACCCGAAGGCGGCGAACAGCCAGCCGCTCGACGTGAAGGAGGCGCAGCAGCAGCTCGTGACGGGCGAGAGCCTCGTCGAGGCGATGTCGGGCGTGAGCGAGCAGCATCAGGCGGAAAGCCTGAAGGACGCGCAGGACACGATGCGCGCGTTCACGGATGCGACGCAGGACAGCGCATCGGGCAGCGCGTCCGGCGGACGCACGGCAGGCGGCGGCACGGGTAACGCGAACGCGTTCAAGGAGCCGGTGATGCTGTTCGGCAGCCCGTCGGGGATCGGGATGTCGACGCAGCAGTCGGTGCATGTGGTCGCGAACGATCACGTGAACGTGGCGAGTGGGCAGAGCGTGCACGTTGCGGCGGGCAAGTCGCTGATCGGGAGCATCGGGCAGAAGCTGAGCCTGTTCGTGCAGAACGCGGGGATGAAGCTGTTCGCGGGCAAGGGCAAGGTGGAGATCCAGGCGCAGTCGGACAATATCGAGGTGACCGCGCAGAAGGCGGTGAAGGTGGTGTCGGCGACGGGGCAGATCGAGATCGCAGCCGATCAGGGGATTCTGCTGACGAGCGGTGGCGCCTATATCCGGATCAAGGATGGCAACGTCGAGGTTCATGCACCCGGGAAGATCGATATCAAGGGTGCATCGCATACGTTCGCGGGGCCGGCAAGCATGGGGTATCCGCTGCCGAGCCCGCGGCCGGATCAGCCGGGGCAGTTGGAGTTGCTGCATCGTTACGCCAACGGCCAGCCAGTGAAAGGCGGCACGTTCTCCGTATTCGATGCAAGCGGCGGCTTGCTCAGGAGCGGCGCGCTCGACAACAGCGGTCATATGATCGTGAGTGGACTACCAGCCGGTGCAGCTCAAGTGAAGTTCGGTCATGATCCACGCGATCAGGACCAGGACGCCAGCCTCTTCCCCGTCGAACGCTGGCCAGCGCAGCCGCAGCAGAACGGCGCCGCCGATGCGACGATTGCCAAAGATCAGCTGGGCGGCTTGCTGCCCGCGGCAGCAAGTGCAGCCGGTGCCGGCGCGTTGACGAATGCAGCGGGCGTAGCGAACGCCGCCGGCCCATTGGCAGGATTCGCCAGCCAGGCCATGCAAGGCGCCCCCACCCTGGCCAGCGCCATCGCCGGTCAGGCCTCCGGCATCGCGCAGCAGGCCATCGTCGGGCAGCTGCCGGCCGCCGCGCAAGCCGCGTTGTCACAGGCGAGCCGGCTCACGGCAACCGCCCGGCAGCTCAGCAGTCTGGCGCAGACGGCGCGCAATGCAGCCCCCGCGCTCAAACTGACGTAAGCACCGTCTCGTCCAACTCCTTCGGAAAAAAATACATCATGGCCGATTCGGGCGCCCTTCTTCCCAAGCCGACCGACGTTTTCGTGTCGCCGCTCAACAGAATCCAACCCATTGACGTCGATGCATCGATCAAGGTGATCGATGCATGGCTGGTCAACATCAGTGGCGGACTGGTCAATGCCGAACGCCTCAAGATGGTGGCATCCGGCATACCGATTCTTGCCAACATCTTTGCCGCGGTCGACGTCGTGCTCGATATCAAGGCGATGATCGAGCATGGCAGCAAACCTGTCGACGTATTCGACTGGACCAATCTCGGACTGGATCTGATCGGCGTCGTGCCGTTGCCACCCGGCACCGCGGAAATACGGGTTGCCGCCCGGCCGCTGCTGAAGATCATTCGCCAGGAAGTCGCGAAAAGCGGCAAGGCCGTGCTCGAATCATCCGCGTACATGTTGCGGGACGCCGTAATCGGCGCGATTGCGACGAGCCTGAACGAACGCTTCGCCGGCGAGATCGAAAACTTCATCAAGCACCTGAAAGCGGGGCTCTCGGATCTGCTCCACAAATGCGCGGAATACATCGGCAAATTGATGACCGCTTTTGCCGATCTCTTCGCTCAGGCCGCCGGCGAAAAAGGCTTCGAGGTGGACGGGAACCTGCGAGCAGCCGAGCGCCACGCAAAGGACATCAAGGCCGGATTCACGTCGTACGACGCGAAGAAGGTGTTCCATGGTGCAGGCCAGTTCATCATCGACTTCGCGAAGATCGAAGTAAAGGGCGTCGCCAACGTCGCGACCAAAACCGCCAAATTCATCGATCCGGCCGCCAGCAAGGATCTGCTGAAGATCTCGAACGATCTGCGGGCAAAAATCCCGGCCACGATGAAGTATGTTCGCAGCCTCGACGGCAACGAGATCGGCAAGATCGGCTGGTTGATCGAGGTCGGCGAACAGGGCGTCATGCGCTGGCGTCAGGTCAATCCGAAGAAGCACATGACGGGCATCCCGTCCCGCGGACAGGCCCGTGTCGTGGCACAGCGACCGCAAGCCCGCAACGAAGTCATGAATCACTCGGCACCGGCGGAGCATCCCGGTGCCGGCGACTGCAAGCGCGGGTGCCCCGTGCCGACGACACGAGAGCGCAGCGTGGGCTCGATTGGATTCGCGCTCGGCGATGAACGGATCGAGCATGACGATTTCGTGCTCGATGGCCCGTTATCGATCACCTGGCAACGGACCTACCGGTCTTTCTTCGACGCCTACGACGATCGGGGCGAACTCGGTGCGCGCTGGATCACGCCCTACACATCGCGCTTCGACATTCACGCCACGAAGCTCGTCTACCACGGCGCCGACGGCCGGAGTCTCGATTACCCGCTGCTGGCCCCGGGTGAGGCGAAGGACGACCTCGCCGAAAGCCTCACCCTGCTTCGCGTCGACGACCAATGGCTGACACTCACGCGCGGCCCCGAACTCGTCGAAGTGTACGAAAGGCACGGCGACAGGTTCCGACTCGCATTCGTCAAGGACCTGACCGGCAATCAACTCACCCTCGACTACGATGCACCGGGACGCCTGTCCCGAATCATTGCGCCGCATGCCCTCGTCGCATTCCGGCATGACGCACACGGCCGCATCGTGGAGATCGTCCACCACGACGCAGACGGCGTGCGACTGGGCACGCTGGCGACGTACACGTACGACCGGGAAGGCGACCTCGTCGCGGCCGCCGATCGCTATGGCAATACCCGCTCGTATCGCTACGCCAATCATCTGGTCACGTACTATACGGATCGAACCGGACGCGGCATGCATCTCGAATGGGACGGATCGGGACCCAAGGCGAAATGCATCCGCGAGCGGGCGGACGACGGAAGTCACGCGGTCTCGCTTGCCTGGCACCCCGACTTCCGGATGGTGTCCGTCACCGATGCGCTCGGCAACGTGTCGCGCCATTACTACGACATCAAGGGCTACACGTTCCGGGTCATTCACCCCGACGGCAGCGAGGAATGGCTGTATCGCGACGAGCATGACAACCTGACGCAATACATCCATCGCGACGGCAGCGTCGAGCACATGCGTTACGACGCACGCGGCAATCTCGTCGAGCACGTGCGGGCGGACGGCAGCACGATCGCCATGACCTATGACGACGACACGCGTCTCGTCGGCGTAACCGATCCGCACGGCCATGTCTGGAAACAGGAGCACGATGCGGCCGGACAGGTCGCCGCTCGCATCGATCCGCTCGGTCACCGAACCGAATACAGCTACGACGGGCAAGGCAACGTCACGGCAATCAAGGATGCGAAGGGCGGCGTCGTTTCGCTCACCTACGACGCCGCGGGTCGCCTGACGTCTCGGACGGACTGTTCCGGCAAATCCACCGCGTTGACCTACGATGCCGACGGACGGCTGGCCTCCGAGCAGGATGCGTCAGGCGCCGTGACGACATTTGCTTATGGCGAAAACGGCCGACCGATCGAGATCAGGACGCCAGCGGGAATCGAGCGCGTCAGCTACGACGCCGAAGGACGGTTGCTTGCTCATGTCGATCCCCTGAACAACGAGACTCGTTTCGACTATGACGCCGCGGGCCGGATCGTACGTCGGACCGATCCATTGGGGCACGCGACTACGTACCGCTATGACGGACTGGGGCACGTCACTGCCGTCGTCAACGCGCAATCCGCAACGTACGGTTTCGAGTACGACGCGCTGGGCCGGATCGTTCGGGAAACGGGATTCGACGGACGAACGATCCGTTACACGTACGGAGAAACGGACGGCCTGCTGCAGTCTATCGACGATGCCGGGCAAGTCGTGACGCTCGAACACGATCGCGCCGGCCGGCCGAATGCCCGCGCGGCCGGCGACGATTCCGAGCGCTTCGTCTTCGATGCGAGCGGCAGATGGATCGACGCAACCAACCGCCATAGCCGCGTGCAGCGCTTCTTTGATCCGGTCGGCAATCTGGTTCGCGAGCACCATGCGTACACGTTGTTCGGCGAAGCGCGCAGTTACGTGTGGCATCACGAATATGACGAGCTGGGCAACCGCGTGCGGACCATTCGCCCGGACGGTCATTCGATCGACTGGCTCACCTATGGTTCGGGACACGTACACGGGATGCTGCTCGACGGCAAGGAGCACTTGCAGTTCGAGCGCGACGACCTGCATCGCGAAACGGTACGCACGCTGTCGAGCCGCGTCAGTCAATTCACGGCATTTGATCCGGCCGGCCGACTGGCCCGACGATCGGTGCAGCGCAACCAGGCACCGGCCCCGTTCGCCGCCCGCAGCTATCGCTACGACGCCGCGGGGCAGGCGGTCGAGATCGAGGACAGCCTCAAGGGCATCATCGGCTATCGTTACGATCCGGCCGGACGCCTTGTCGAATCATCCGGCCCGGCCGGTTCGGAGCGCTTCGCGTTCGACGCGGCCGGAAATTTCGCCAATCCGGATCAGTCGGCCACGTCCCGCCCGTCGCCAGGTGCCAGCCCCGTACGGCCGGACAACACGCTACCGGCGAACGTACCGCGTGCGCTGGGCAACCTGCTGACCGAGTACGCCGGCACACGCTTCGCGTACGACCCACGCGGCAACCTCGTTCATGCCCGCTCACCGAGCGGTGAACGGCACTATGAATGGGACGCGTTCGGCCGCCTGACGGCGGCCCGCATCTCGACGCAGAACCGTCAGAGCCACGCGCGTTACTACTACGACGCGCTCGGGCGCCGGATCGCGAAGGAAGTCGACGGCGAACGCATCATATTCGGCTGGGAAGGCGACCAGCTCGCCTACGAGACCGACGGCAATCGCAGCACGCACTACGTATACGAACCGGGGACGTCGGTGCCACTCGTCCAGTTCCTCTCAGGCTCGAGCATCGGCATGCCCACGCCGACGCACGACGAGACCAATCGATACGCGCCGGAAAGCGACGCGCTGCAGCGTCATCCTCGCCGTGAAGGCGACGCCAGCGTGTTTTACTATCACTGCGACCAGATCGGCACGCCGTTGATGCTCACGGACGAAGCCGGCGAAGTGGTATGGGAGGCTTCCTATCGAGCCTGGGGCCATGCACAGGAAGTCATTGCGCGCGCATCACGGGCTGCCGGTGCGACGCCCCGCAACCCGCTGCGATTCCAGGGCCAGCAGTTCGACGACGAAACTGGGCTGCACTACAATCGCCTCCGGTACTATGATCCGCAGCTCGGGCGCTTCATCAGCGAAGACCCGATCGCACTGCACGGCGGTGTGAATACGTACCAGTACGCGCCCAATCCCGTCGCCTACATCGACCCGCTCGGGCTGGCGAGAGGCAAATGCGTGATCTACTGGTCCAACCCCCTCGAGGATGCGACCGGGCATTACACCGTCAAGACCATCGCCGGTACCGGCAGCATGCATACCGAACAGAAGACCTCGGGCGACGAAACCTGGATCGCACGCGTCAGTAGTACCACGTCCGCCGAACCGATCAACAGCGCGACCTTCGACATCCCGGACGTCGGTGCCGCACAGAAATATCAGCGCGACAAGGTGCGCGCCACTCGGGCTGAACCAGACGGTGCCTACGACGTGTCCAACAACAGCTGCATGACGCACGTGATGGACGTGCTCAACGCCGGGGGAGCCGACGTTCCGGCGAAAGGCAAGCGTGCATGGGCATTCCTCAACCGACATGGCGTCGGCCCACGTGTAAGGTAACCGGAGGTAACGACAGATGATGTCTCCAACGTTGTGCGCCAGGCACGGCGTGCGCCCATTCACCGTAGCGGCGAAGCGCATCGGCGACCGAATTCGCGAGCGCGGACGATTCGAGCCCGATGAATTGGTGCGGGTATCGCTGGATCGGCCCAAGCGCAGCCACGTCGTATGGATGACGCGCGCGGATCTGGACGAGCATGCGGTAACCGCCAACCATGTCGACGGCGTCGCGCATGTCACCGAGCTGCGAAAGTTCGCGTTGCTCGACCGGGCATGCGAGCATGTTTGCCCGGATTGCCTGGACGAACTGCTCGTACGTTCGGGCGAACAACCGCACTCGCCGACGCCCGTATCACGCGCGTTCGACACGGCGATCGTCGCAGACAATGCGACGTTGGACGGTCCGCTAGTCAAATGTGACATCCACGGGATTGCGGTCGGTTCGCGCACATCGCCAGCCATGGCAGCGTTGATCGATCGGCGTGATGCGGTGCCGCACGGTCGGCTAATCAATGTAGTCGTGACTTCACCGAAAGCAGAAAACAAATTCTGGTTCGACGAAGCCTTCCTTCTTCGTGTGCTGGGACCGGATATCGATCTTGCTACTGGCATCTATCGAATGGAATCGGGCGAGCGCAGCCTCCACCTGCTCGAAAGCGGGAAGTCGGTATGCAAGCACTGCCTGAAAGACTGGCTTCGTCGCAACGACATCGCTTAGCGATACACCGCTCCTGACAGGCGACACCGTCGTCCCGACCGGAAATCCTACGGCACGGAGTCGTGAAAGAGATTCCGCATGCTTGCGTCGGAACATGCGATGCGGTGGAAGCGGGTATGCCACGCGACCCGCGTCGGGTTTGTCGCCTTGCGGGACAGAAACGACAAAGGGCCGGGAGGAAAACCTCCCGGCCCTTCGTTCAATATGGTGCCGGCTGCAGGACTCGAACCCGCCACCTGATGATTACAAATCAACTGCTCTACCAGATGAGCTAAGCCGGCGTAGCGCGAGATTCTACCTCATTTCACGATCTTGAGGCGAGGTCTGCTGCCACCTTTTGAACCGTCGCCATCACCGTCGGTTTTCGGCGGCTCGTCGGCGCCTTCGGAGGGTTCCTCGTTCGCGCCGCTGTCGGCAACCGGCGTCAACCCAGCAGGCGACTCGTCGCGTTGCGCATCATCCGTCGGTGCAGCATCTTCGTCGAACGCACCCGAATCCGCGCCTTCGCCCGCGACCGCATCGACCTGGAACGCCATGCCCTGCCCGTTCTCGCGCGCATAGATCGCGAGCACGTTGGCAACCGGAATCTCGATCTTGTGCGCCTTCCCGGAGAACCGGGCCGTGAACTCGATCCACTCGTTGCCCATCTGCAACTGGCTCGTCGCCTCGAAGCTGATGTTGAGCACGATCTCGCCGTCACGCACGAACTGACGCGGTACGCGCGTCGAGTTGTCGACCCTCACCGCGATATGCGGCGTGTAACCGTTATCGGTGCACCACTCGTACAACGCGCGCAGCAGATAAGGCTTCGTTGAAATCTCTTGCATCACAATCCTCGAACCCGGAGCGGGGGCGCGGCACGCCGCGCCGCCCTCTCCGTCATGCACTCATTGCACCATCAGCGACGCATGACCTTTTCGGACGGCGTCAGTGCTTCGATGTAGGCCGGACGGCTGAAGATCCGCTCGGCGTACTTCATCAGCGGCGCCGCGTTCTTCGACAGCTCGATGCCGTAGTGATCCAGACGCCACAGCAGCGGCGCGATCGCGACGTCGAGCATCGAGAACTCCTCGCCAAGCATGTACTTGTTCTTCACGAAGATCGGCGCGAGCTGCGTCAGGCGATCGCGGATCGCGAGGCGTGCCTTCTCGTGGTTCTTCTCCGCTGCCTTGCCCTTCTCGTTCTCGAGCGTGCTGACGTGGACGAACAGTTCCTTCTCGAAGTTGAGCAGGAACAGGCGTGCACGTGCGCGCTGCACGGGGTCGGCCGGCATCAGTTGCGGATGCGGAAAGCGCTCGTCGATGTACTCGTTGATGATGTTCGATTCGTACAGGATCAGGTCGCGCTCGACCAGGATCGGCACCTGACCGTACGGGTTCATCACCGAAATGTCTTCCGGCTTGTTGAACAGGTCGACGTCACGGATTTCGAAGTCCATGCCCTTCTCGAACAGCACCAGCCGGCAACGCTGGGAGAACGGGCAAGTTGTGCCGGAATACAGAACCATCATGTTTGCGTTTCCTCAAAAAAGCCGAGGGCCGGCACGCGGCGAACCCCTTCCGGGGTTCCACCTTGCGCCGGCCCCACGCCGGTCAGGCGTGATTACTTGATATCTTTCCAGTACGCGGCATTGAGCCGCCAGGCCAGGAAAGTCAGGACACCGAGAAAGATCAGCACCCATACGCCGAGGCGTTTGCGGGTCTGCTGAGCCGGCTCGGACATCCAGGTCATGTACGCCACCAGGTCGGCAACCGCAGAATCATAATCCACCGCGGACAGTGTCCCCGGTGTGACCTGCTGGAAGCCGATGAGCGTATGGACCTTCTCGCCCGTCTCCTCGTCCGTCTTGTCTTCGAATTTGGCGGCGCGCTGCCCCTGCAGCTGCCACAGTACATGAGGCATGCCAACGTTCTCGAACACCGCGTTGTTCCAGCCGCTCGGCCGTGTATCGTCGCGGTAGAAACTCCGCAGATACGTATACAGCCAGTCGCGGCCGCGCGCGCGCTCCTCGACCGACAGGTCGGGCGGCGAGGTGCCGAGCCAGTTCTTCGCGTCTTCGGGCCGCATCGCGACGGACATCGTGTTGCCGACCTTGTCGGTCGTGAACAGGAGATTCTTTTCGATCTCCTTCTGGGATATGCCCAGATCCGTCAGACGGTTGTAGCGCATCAGGTTCGCGCTGTGGCAGTTCAGGCAATAGTTTACAAACAATTGCGCGCCGTGCTGAAGCGAAACGAGATTTTCCGTGTTATCGGGCGCCCGGTCGAGCGGAAAATTACCTTCCGCCCGAACCGCCGGCGCCACCAGCAGCGCACACGCGGTCGCCCCGATCAGCGCGAGTGTCGAAAGCAGTTTCTTCATGTCGTTCTCTCCTCGCTCACGTTAATGGGGCTTGAAGCGCACCCGCTCCGGCGGCTGCTTGAACGTGCCAAGCGGCGTCCAGACGGGCATGCCGAGGAAGAACGCGAAGTAGATCAGCGCACAGGCCTGCGCGATCAGGGTCGAGGCGGGGGATGGCGGCCGCGTGCCGAGGAACCCGAGGGTCAGGAACGCCACGACGAAGATCCCGAGGAACACCTTGTGGAACAGCGGCCGGTAGCGGATCGACTTCACCGGGCTGCGGTCGAGCCACGGCAGGAAGAACAGCGAGATCACCGCCGACCCCATCACGACGACGCCCCAGAACTTCGACTCCGTCAGGTACATGAACACGACGATCGCCGCGGCCAGCACCGGCAGGCCGACTTTCCACTTGCCGCGCGCGCGGATCAGCGCGAGCACGCCGAGCAACGCGATCACGATCATCAGCACGATCTTGAACGGGTCGGTGGTCGCGCGCAGCATCGCGTAGAACGCGGTGAAGTACCAAACCGGCGCGATCTCGGGCGGCGTCTGCAGCGGGTTCGCCGGGACGAAGTTGTTCGCCTCGAGGAAGTAGCCGCCCATCTCCGGCGAGAAGAACACGATCAGCGCGAACACCATCAGGAACCCGCACACGCCGAGGAAATCGTGCACCGAGTAGTACGGGTGGAACGGGATGCCGTCGAGCGGCACGCCGTTCTCGTCCTTCTTCGCCTTGATCTCGATGCCGTCCGGGTTGTTCGACCCCACTTCGTGCAGCGCGACGAGGTGCGCGATCACGAGGCCGACCAGCACGAGCGGGATCGCGATCACGTGGAACGCGAAGAAGCGGTTCAGCGTGACGTCCGACACCACGTAGTCGCCACGAATCCACAGCGACAGGTCGGGGCCGACGAACGGGATCGCCGAGAACAGGTTCACGATCACCTGCGCGCCCCAGAACGACATCTGGCCCCACGGCAGCAGGTAGCCGAAGAACGCCTCGGCCATCAGGCACAGGAAGATCGCGCAGCCGAAGATCCACACGAGTTCACGCGGCTTGCGGTACGACCCGTAAAGCAGCCCGCGGAACATGTGCAGGTAGACGACCACGAAGAACATCGATGCGCCCGTGGAGTGCATGTAGCGGATCAGCCAGCCCCACGGCACCTCGCGCATGATGTACTCGACCGACGCGAACGCGAGCGTCGAGTCGGGCTTGTAGTTCATCGTCAGGAAGATGCCGGTGACGATCTGGTTGACGAGCACCAGCAGCGCGAGGGAGCCGAAGAAATACCAGAAGTTGAAGTTCTTCGGCGCGTAGTACTCGGAAACGTGCTTCTTCCAGGTGGACGTGAGCGGGAAGCGCTGGTCGATCCAGCCGGTAAAACCTGTCGTGGAGACTTCCTTGTTGTCGGCGGCCATCACGCTTCTCCTTTCTCGTCCTTGCCGATCACGAGGGTCGTCGCCGACGTGAACATGTAGGGCGGGATGTCGAGATTCTGAGGCGCCGGTTTGTTCTTGAACACACGGCCGGCGAGGTCGTAGGTCGAACCATGGCACGGGCAGAGGAAGCCGCCCGGCCAGTCGTCCGGCAGGTTCGGCTGCGGACCCGGCGTGAAGCGTTGGCTTGGCGTGCAGCCGAGGTGCGTACACACGGCCATCACGACGAGAATGTTCTTGCGATCGGCCCGCGCGCGATATTCGTTCGCGCAATACGCGGGCAACGGCATCGTATAGGGCTTTTCGGAAGTCGGATCGGCCACTTCCTTGTCGGCCTTGACCACATCGGCCAGCATCGAGTCGGTGCGGTTCAGGATCCACACCGGCTTGCCGCGCCACGGCACGGTCACCATTTCACCGGGCTTCAGCCCGCTGATGTCGACTTCGACCGGTGCACCGGCCGCTTTCGCTTTCGCGGACGGCGCAAGCGACGCCGCGAAAGGTATGACGGTGGCTACGCCTCCCACGCCACCTGCTACGGATGTCGCAATCAGCCAGGTACGGCGGCCGCTGTCGACGCGTTTCTCTTCCTTGTCTCGCATCACACGCCCCACTTCTGAGTTGGATTTTCCGTCACGACTTTCCATTCCGCCGCTAGTTTGCTCGAATGGAGCCGCCATTTACAAGGCCCGGAGATGAAAATCCCTTCGAAGTGATTGATAGTTAAGGGTTTTCCCCCACTATCGGAGCGATTAAATCATTTCACTTTTAAGCATTTGCTACATTACGAAATTTCGATGCGCTGCCGCAAATCCGGCATTCAGACCGGGTTATGGATGTCGATAAAAAGGTGTTCGATATCGAATTCTTCGGACAAGTGGGCGCCAAGTGCCTGGATTCCGTAGCGCTCGGTCGCATGGTGCCCTGCCGCAACAAACGCGACACCGCTCTCGGCGGCCGTGTGCGTCACGTATTCGGACACCTCGCCGGTCAGGAACACGTCCGCGCCGGCGTCGATCGCCGCGTCGAAATAGCTTTGCGCGGCGCCCGTGCACCACGCGATGCGGCGCAGCTGCATGTCCGGATCGCCGAGCACGAGCGGCGTGCGGCCAAGCGTGCGCTCGACCTTCGCGACGAAGTGCTCAAGCGTGACAGGCATCGGCAGCGTCGCCATCCAGCCGAGGTCGCCTTCGCCGAACCGCTGCTCGCCGATCAGGCCGAGCCGGTCGCCGAGCTGCGCGTTGTTGCCGAATTCGGGATGCGCGTCGAGCGGCAGGTGGAACGCGAACAGGTTCAGGTCGTTCGCGAGCAGCAGCTTCAGGCGCTGGTACTTGCGGCCCGTGATCTGCGGCGGCTCGTTGCGCCAGAAATAGCCGTGATGGACGAGCACGGCATCTGCCCCCCATTCGAGCGCGGCTTCGAGAAACGCGACCGACGCCGTTACGCCGGTAGCGATCTTCTCGATCTTGCGGCGCCCCTCGACCTGGAGGCCGTTCGGGCAATAGTCCTTGAAGCGCGCGGTTTCAAGGGTATTGTTCAAGTACAATTCGAGTTCGATCCGATCCATATAAACCTCTAATCCATTCAGATGCTTAGACGCTTCTGGCTGTTCTTCGCGCAGGCGGTTACCGTGCTGCTCGCGCTGATGTTCATCGTCGTGACGCTCAAGCCGCAATGGCTGCAACGGCAAGGACAGCTCGGCAAGCAGCTCGCCACGCCGATCGTCGCGCTGCGCGAAGTCGCGCCGGGCATCGGCGGCGCACCGGCGACCACGTCGTACGCCGAAGCCGCGCAGAAGGCGATGCCGGCCGTCGTCAACGTGTTCTCCAGCAAGGACGGCTCGCTGCCGCCCGACCCGCGCGCGAAAGATCCGCTGTTCCGCTACTTCTTCGGTGACCGCAACGCCCGCAAGCAGCAGGACGAACCGGCCGCCAACCTTGGCTCGGGCGTTATCGTGAGCCCTGAAGGTTACATTCTAACGAACCAGCACGTCGTGGACGGCGCCGACCAGATCGAAGTCGCGCTCGCCGACGGCCGCACGGGCACCGCGAAGGTGATCGGCAGCGATCCCGAAACCGATCTCGCCGTGCTGAAGATCAACATGACGAACCTGCCGACGATCACGCTCGGCCGCTCCGACCAGTCGCGGGTCGGCGACGTCGTGCTCGCGATCGGCAACCCGTTCGGTGTCGGCCAGACGGTCACGATGGGGATCATCAGCGCGCTGGGCCGCAACCATCTCGGCATCAACACGTTCGAGAACTTCATCCAGACCGATGCACCGATCAACCCCGGCAACTCGGGCGGCGCGCTGGTCGACGTGAACGGTAACCTGCTCGGCATCAACACCGCGATCTACTCGCGCTCGGGCGGCTCGCTCGGCATCGGCTTCGCGATCCCCGTGTCGACCGCGCGCACGGTGCTGGAAAGCATCATCACGACGGGCTCGGTCACGCGCGGCTGGATCGGCGTCGAGCCGCAGGACGTCACGCCGGAGATCGCCGAGTCGTTCGGGCTGACGCAGAAATCGGGCGCGATCGTCGCCGGCGTGCTGCAGGGCGGCCCGGCCGACAAGGCCGGCATCAAGCCGGGCGACATCCTGATCTCGGTCAACGGCGACGAGATCACCGACACCACGAAGCTGCTGAACACCGTCGCGCAAATCAAGCCGGGCACGTCGACCAAGGTGCACGTCGTGCGCAAGGGCAAGGCGTTCGACCTGAACGTGGTGATCGGCAAGCGCCCGCCGCCGCCGAAGCAGGCGCTCGACGAGCAGGACAGCGATAGCGAGTGATGTCGGGCGAGCGGCGCACGGCCGCATGCCGGGACACCGTCGGAAATGAAAAAGGGCAGCCGGTTGGCTGCCCTTTGTTTTATATCGAAAGACCCTTGTCGCCGGGCAGACGGCCCCCGCCATCCGCTTTTCGACCGACTACGCCACCGGATTTCGCTCAAGCCCGGCGTCCGGAAGTCCGGCCGCCGCGCACCGCCCGGTCGCCACCATCAACTGGCGGCTTCGCCGTTCTCCGCCTCGCCTTCCTCGGCCGGCTTCTTCGGCACGAAGAACCGCGCCGCCAGCAGCCCGATCTCGAACAGCACGACCAGCGGCAGTGCGAGCATCAGTTGCGAGAACACGTCCGGCGGCGTGACGACCGCCGCGACGACGAACGCGCCGACGATCACGTACGGACGCATCTCCTTCAGCTTCTTCAGCGACAGCACGCCCATCCGGACGAGCAGCACGACGACGATCGGCACCTCGAACGTGACCCCGAACGCGATGAACATCCCGAGCACGAAGCTCAGGTAATTGTCGATGTCGGTGGTCATTTCCGCGCCGAGCGGCGCGTTGTAGTGCGCCATCACGCGGAAGATCGTCGGGAACACGAGGAAGTACGCGAACGCCATCCCGCACAGGAACAGCAGGTAGCTGCTGCCGACGAGCGGCGCGACGAGCTTCTTCTCGTGCTGGTACAGCCCCGGCGCGACGAACGCCCAGATCTGGTACAGCACGATCGGCAGCGCGATCACCAGCGCGACGAGCATCGTGACCTTCATCGGCACGAAGAACGAGCCGGTGACGTCGGTGACGATCATCTTGCCGTCCTTCGGCAGGTTCTCCATCAGCGGCCGCGCGAGCAGCCGGAAGATGTCGGGCGCCCAGTAGACGAGCCCGAGGAACACGACGATCACCGCCGCGCCCGCGCGAATGATGCGATCGCGAAGCTCGACGAGATGGGAAATGAAGGTTTCTTCCGGGGCGTCGCCCGGGTTCTGCTGGGGGTCGCTCACACCGGCCCTCGGTAGGATTGACGAGCGAGCATGCGCTCGGCTCAGAAGAAGCGCGTCGGCCGGCGCAGGCTGGCCGGCTGGTGGCGCGCGACACGCGCGGCGCCCGACTGCACGTGCATACGGCGGGTGGTCGCGCGCTTGTACCAGGCAGGCGCAGCCGCCTGCTTGACGCGCCAGTTGCGGCGCTTCGGCGCGAGCGCGGCCGTACTGCCGCGCCACGACGGCGTGGCAGGCGTGTCGGAACCCGTCGAACCGGCGTCGCCCGCCGCTTCGTTGAGACCGCCGACCGCGGAATGCCACGTGTCGTTCAGGTCCTTCTCGTGCTCACGCAGGTTATCGTGAATCGTCGTCTCGACATTGCGCGCGGCCGCCTCGAAATCGGTCTTCATCGTGCGCAACGCGTCGAGTTCGATTTCGCGCGAGACCTCGGCCTTCACGTCGTTGATGTACCGCTGCGCACGGCCGAACAGCGCGCCTGCCGTACGCGCAACGCGCGGCAGGCGCTCGGGGCCGAGCACCACGAGCGCGACGACGCCGATCAGCGCCATCTTCGAAAGACCGAGATCCAGCATCGCGAATGCCTGTCAGCGTACCGGCGTTACGCCTTGTTCGAGTCGGAACGCGTCGTTTCCTTCGCGTTGACGTCGACCGAGCCCGAGCGCGGCAGTTGCTGCGCGTCCGCCGGTGCTTCGCCGTCCTTCATGCCGTCCTTGAAACCCTTCACGGCGCTGCCGAGATCGTTGCCGATGTTGCGCAGCTTCTTCGTACCGAAAACCAGCGCGACGATCAGCAGCACGATCAGCCAGTGCCAAATGCTCAATCCACCCATGATGAAACCTCTCCTCAACCACGCCGCGATGCGGCGTAAATCGCCGGCAACGCGCCGGCTTCGACAATCGATGCGGGGAAACGCCCCGCGCCGTCAACCCATCCGCTGCCAGGGGCGCGGGCCGGCCAGGATATGCGCGTGCAGGTGGTAGACCTCCTGCCCGCCGCCCGGGCCCGTGTTGATCACCGTACGGAAACCAGTTTCGCCCCCCGTATACGCGACGCCGAGCTGGCTGGCGAGACGCGACACGAGCAGCATCAGCCGGCCGAGCATCGGTGCATCGGCGTCGCTCGCCGCCGACAACGTCGGCAGATGCTGGCGCGGAATCACGAGCACGTGTGTCTCGGCCGCCGGGCGGATGTCGCGGAACGCGACGAATTCTTCATCCTCGTGCACCTTCGTGCTCGGGATCTCGCCTGCCGCGATCTTGCAGAACAGGCAATTCGGATCGTGACTCATGTTGCTCCTGCAGACGCCCGCCCGCGGCCGGTCAGAACCAGGCCTGCGGATCGAGCGGCTTGTTGTCGTTCAGGTACAGCCAACCCTTGATGATACGGTACAGCGTCCAGATCCATGTGACAAACATCACTGCGAATCCGACCACCACGAACATCAGCGCGAACCCGATCACATACGCGATCAGTGCGCGCCAGAACGTGCGGATCTGCCACTCGAAGTGGGCCGCATACGGCGTGCCGGCCACATCGTCGCGCTTCACGTAGTTGATGATGATCGCGATGATGCCCGTGACGCCGCCCGTCAGCCAATGAAACGCATAGAGGCCGTAGAGCACGTGAGTCAGCGTGCGCAGCCCGTTCAGGCGCTCGGCGTCCGCGGCCCCCGGCACCGACGGCGGCGGAAACTGGCTTGGCGTATCGGTCATGATGCTACCCCCGTTAGATGACAATTCTTACAGCTTACCGCACTGTGGCCATCCCGCGACAAGGGCCTGTCACCCGCCGTTTTCCTCGCGCTCGCGACGCTTGCGCAGAGCCTTCTCCTCGATACCCGACAGCCCTTCGCGGCGCTCGAGCTCGCCGATCACGTCGGCCGGGCTCAGGTCGAAATGCGACAGCATCACGAGGCAGTGGAACCACAGGTCGGCCACCTCGCCGACGAGCGCGGTCGGCGCGCCGCCCTGGCGCACGTCCTTCGCGGCCAGCACGACTTCCGTCGCCTCTTCGCCGATCTTCTTCAGCACCGCGTCGTCGCCCTTGTGGAACAGGCGCGATACGTACGATTGATCGGGATCGCCGCCCTTGCGGCTATCGATCACGGCCGCGAGGCGCAGCAGCGTGTCTTCGGTCAATTGCGTCATTTGTAGATGTGTTCGGGATCTTTCAGCACCGGTTCGACCGCGACCCAGTCGCCGCTGTCGACGGTGCCTTCGAATTTCTGGAAGAAGCACGAATGCCGGCCGGTGTGGCACGCGATGCCCGACACCTGCTCGACCTTCAGCAGCACGACGTCCTCGTCGCAGTCGAGCCGCACCTCGTGCACGTGCTGCACGTGGCCCGACTCCTCGCCTTTGAACCACAGGCGCTTGCGCGAGCGCGAATAGTAGACCGCGCGCTGCGTCTCGATCGTCTTCGCCAGCGCCTCGCGGTTCATCCACGCGAACATCAGCACGTCGTTCGTCGACGCCTCCTGCGCGATCACCGGCACGAGGCCGTTGTCGTCCCAGCGGACCTTGTCGAGCCACGCGGGCAATGCATTCGTTTCCGTATTCATCACAGCCTCACCGGGATGCCCTGGTCGGCCATGAAGCGCTTCGCCTCGCCGACCGTGTGCTCGCCGTAGTGGAAGATACTCGCGGCCAGCACCGCATCGGCGCGGCCGTCCTTGATGCCGTCAGCCAGGTGCTGCAGCGAGCCGACACCGCCCGACGCGATCACCGGCACCGGCACGGCATCCGACACACCGCGCGTGAGCGCGAGGTCGAAGCCCGACTTGGTGCCGTCGCGGTCCATGCTCGTGAGCAGGATCTCGCCGGCGCCGAGCTCGGCCATCTTGCGCGCCCATTCGATCGCGTCGAGGCCCGTGTTCTTGCGGCCGCCGTGCGTGAACACTTCCCAGCGCGGCGTCTCGCCATCGGCCGACACGCGCTTCGCGTCGATCGCGACGACGATGCACTGCGAGCCGTACTTGTCGGCCGCGTCGCGCACGAGCTGCGGGTTCGCGACCGCCGACGAATTCATGCTGACCTTGTCCGCGCCCGCGTTCAGCAGGCGCCGCACGTCCTCGACGGCGCGCACGCCGCCGCCGACGGTCAGCGGAATGAACACCTGCGACGCGACGGCTTCGATGATCGGCAGGATCAGGTCGCGCTGGTCGGACGTCGCGGTGATGTCGAGGAAGGTCAGTTCGTCGGCACCCTGGTCGTCGTAGCGGCGGGCGATTTCGACGGGGTCGCCGGCGTCGCGCAGCTCGACGAAATTGACGCCCTTGACGACACGCCCGGCAGTCACGTCCAGGCAGGGGATGATGCGTTTAGCTAGAGCCATGATGTTGCGCCAAATGCCGCGATGGGACGGCCGGTTGCGGAAAGCCTCGCGCGAGGCTTCCGGTCGGGGCCGCCTGCAGGCAGCCCCGGCGAGCGGGACAACCGCGCTTACGCGTTGTCGAGTTCGCCGTTCAGTTCATCCGCGCGCTTTTGCGCGGCCGCGAAATCGAGATCGCCGGAGTAGATCGCCCGGCCGCAGATCACGCCTTCGACGCCGTGCTCTTCCACTTCGCACAGGCTCTCGATGTCCGTGAGGTTCGACAGGCCGCCGCTCGCGATCACCGGGATGCCGACCGCCTGCGCGAGCTTCACGGTCGCGTCGATGTTGATGCCCTGCAGCATCCCGTCGCGGCCGATGTCCGTGTAGACGATCGATTCGACGCCGTAGTCCTCGAACTTCTTCGCGAGATCGATCACTTCGTGGCCGGTCAGCTTGCTCCAGCCGTCGGTCGCGACCTTGCCGTCCTTCGCGTCCAGCCCGACGATGATGTTGCCGGAGAACGCGGTGCATGCGTCCTGCAGGAAGCCCGGGTTCTTGACGGCCGCCGTGCCGATGATCACGTAGGACAGGCCGGCGTCGAGATACTTCTCGATCGTCTCGAGGCTGCGGATGCCGCCCCCGAGCTGTACGGGGATTTCGTCGCCGACTTCGTCGAGGATCGCTTCGATCGCCTCGAGATTCTTCGGCTTGCCGGCGAATGCGCCGTTCAGGTCGACGAGATGGAGCCGCCGGGCGCCGAGATCGACCCACTTGCGGGCCATCGCCGCCGGGTCCTCGGAAAAAATCGTGGCCTGGTCCATATCGCCCTGTTTGAGGCGCACACACTGACCGTCTTTGAGGTCGATGGCCGGAATCAGCAACATAGCAATCGGGTGTCGTCGTGGAAAATGAAAAGAATCAGGCGCGTACCGGCCAAACCGGTGCCGCGCCGTCTCGCTAGTTTAGTACAACTCTTTCGGCGCTTAAGCGCGAGCGCGCCGCGCGACAGGCCGTTCGGCCAGATCGACTGTGGCTCGCGCACCACGTTTTACGGTTTCCAGTGTACGAAGTTGCGATACAGACGCAACCCGACCTCCGCGCTTTTCTCCGGGTGGAATTGGGTCGCGAAGATGTTGTCCCGCGCGACCGCGGACGTAAACGGCGCGCCGTAGGCCGTTTCGCCAACCGTATGCGCCGGGTTGTCCGGCGTCACGTAATAACTGTGCACGAAGTAGAAATACGCGTCGTCGGGCACGCCGTCCCACAGCGGGTGCGGCTGCGACTGGCGCACGCGGTTCCAGCCCATCTGCGGCACCTTGAAGCGCGAGCCGTCGTCCTGCAGGCGGCCGTCGAGCGCGAAACGCACGACCTTGCCGGGCAACAGGCCGAGGCCCTTCGTGTCGCCTTCCGCGCTCCAGTCGAACAGCATCTGCTCGCCGACGCACACGCCGAGCAGCGGCTTCGTGCGCGAGGCCTCGATCACGGCCTCCTGCAGGCCCGAATCGCCGAGGCTGCGCATGCAGTCGGGCATCGCGCCCTGGCCGGGCAGCACGACCCGGTCGGCCGCGCGGATCGCGGCCGGCGTGTCGACGATCGCCACGTCGGCGGCCGGTTCGGCCTTCTTGAGCGCCTGCGCGACCGAGCGCAGGTTGCCCATCCCATAATCCACAATCGCAATCGAAGTTTTCATCTCAGTGCAGGCAGTAGCGCCCTCAGTCCATTGACGATGAATTCCACCGCCAGCGCCGACAGCATCAGACCCATCAGCCGCGTGGCGATGTTGATGCCCGTGCGGCCGATCCAGTTCGCGATCGGCTCGGCGAGCCGCATCGCGACGAAACACAGAAAAGCCAGGGCCGCGCCGATCGCGACCAGCCCGGCCCGCTCATACCAGTGATGCGAGTTCGCCGCATAGATGATCACCGTGCTGATCGAGCCGGGGCCCGTGAGCAGCGGAATCGCCAGCGGCACGACCGCGATGTTGTCCTTCAGCTCGGCCTCGTGGCGCTCCTCCGGCGTCGATCGCGTGTTGCCGATCTGCGCGTTCAGCATGTTGATCGCCATCAGCAGCATGATGATCCCGCCGCCCACTTCGAGCGACCCGACCGAAATGCCGAAGAAGTTGATGATCTGCTGCCCGAGCAGCGTCGTCACCGTGATCACGCAGAACACCGATACCGACGCGATCCGGATCGTGCGCCGCCGCTCGGCATCCGTCTGCTGCGCCGTCAGGCTCAGGAAGAACGGCACCGCGCCGACCGGGTTGATCAGCGCCAGCAGCGAAATGAACGATTTGAGCAGATCCATCGCAAGCCGGCGCCGCGCGCCGAAGCCGTGAGGTTGTCCTTGACGCTCCGTCCGGTCAGTTCAGGTTCAGAGACTGCCCTTCGTCGACGGGATCTGCCCCGCCGCCCGCTCGTCCAGTTCCACCGCCGCACGCAGCGCACGGCCGAAGGCCTTGAACACCGTTTCGAGCTGATGGTGCGCGTTGATCCCGCGCAGGTTGTCGATGTGCAGCGTGACGCCCGCGTGGTTCACGAAACCGCGGAAGAATTCGATCGACAGGTCGACGTCGAACGTGCCGATCCGCGCCCGCGTGAACGGCACGTGGAATTCGAGGCCCGGCCGGCCGGAGAAGTCGATCACGACACGCGACAGCGCCTCGTCGAGCGGCACGTACGAATGGCCGTAGCGGCGGATGCCCTTGCGGTCGCCGATCGCCTTCGCGACGGCCTGGCCGAGCGTGATGCCGACATCTTCGACCGTGTGGTGGTCGTCGATATGCGTATCGCCATGCGCTTCAACCTCGAGATCGACCAGACCGTGTCGAGCGATCTGGTCAAGCATATGGTCGAGGAACGGCACGCCGGTGGCCAGCTTCTGCTGGCCCGTGCCGTCGAGATCGAGCTTCACACGGATCTGCGTTTCGCTGGTATTGCGAACGACTTCCGCCACACGCATGGCAATTCCTTGACTGAGTCGATGTAAATGGGGATTGATCGTTTCGCGCTGCGGCGCCCAGAGGCTCAACCGGGCAGCGCGAGTTTCAAAGCGGCCAGCAGGCGCGCGTTTTCGTCGGGAGAACCGACGGTCAGCCGCACGCATTCAGCCAGCAACGGATGCATTTTACTCACGTTTTTGACCAAAACCCGCTCGGTGAGCAGCGCGTCGAACACGGCGGCCGCGTCCGGCACGCGCACCAGCAGGAAATTGCCGGCGCTCGGGAACACCGTCGTGCCCGGCAGCGCGGCCACTTCCTGGGCGAGACGCGTGCGTTCCGCTCGCAGGTCGGCCGCCTGCGCGTCGAGCACGTCGAGGTGGTCGAGCAGGAAATCGGCGGTCGCCTGGGTCAGCACGTTGATGTTGTACGGCGGGCGCACCTTGTCGAATTCGGTCAGCCACGCGGGCGAACCGACCAGATAGCCGAGGCGGATGCCCGCGAGGCCGAGCTTCGACACCGTGCGCATCACGACGACGTTGTCGAATTCGGCGGCGCGCGGCAGCCACGAGCGAACGGCGAACGGCTGGTACGCCTCGTCGATCACGACCAGGCTGTGCCGCGCGGCCGCGACGATCCGTTCGATGTCGGCATCGTCGTACAGCGTGCCGGTCGGGTTGTTCGGGTACGCGAGATAGACGAGCGCCGGACGATGCTCGGCGACAGCCGCGAGCATCGCGTCGACGTCGAGCGTCAGGTCGGCCTTCAGCGGCACGCCGACGAATTCGAGCTGTGCGAGCTTCGCGGACAGTTCGTACATCACGAAGCCCGGCACTGGCGCGAGCACCTTCGCGCCCGGCTTCGCGCAGGCCATCGACATCATGCTGATGATTTCGTCCGAGCCGTTGCCGAGCAGCACGTCGCAGCCGGCCGGCACGCCCATCGCATGGCGCAGCTTGTCGAGCAGCGCGGCCGGGCGCGGCGCCGGGTAGCGGTTCAGCGCGACCTGCGCGAGACGCTCGCCGAGCGCCGCGGCGAGCGGTTCGGGCAGCGGGTACGGGTTCTCCATCGCGTCGAGTTTCACGAACCCGCTCGCGTCCGGCACCGGGTAGCTCGTCATCGCGAGCACGTCGCGGCGGATGATGTCTTGTGGCGTCGTCATGGTCTCAAGCCGGCGTACGTCGCGCCGGCGTCAATGGGTCGGCAGGGCGGCGGCTGCCGCCCTGCACAGGTGTCTCCAGCCCCGGCCTTCGGGGGCAGGCCGGGCCGCACATCAGCGCCGCCGCGGCCCCGCGCAGCGTGCGGTCAGTGCTTCATCCGGAACTCGGCGCTCTTCGCGTGCGCCTGCAGCCCTTCGCCGTACGCGAGCTCGGATGCGATCTCGCCGAGCGTCTGCGCGCCTTCCGCGCTGACCTCGATCACGCTCGAGCGCTTGATGAAGTCGTACACGCCGAGCGGCGACGAGAAGCGTGCGGTGCGCGACGTCGGCAGCACGTGGTTCGGGCCCGCGCAGTAGTCGCCGAGGCTCTCGCTCGTGTAGCGGCCGAGGAAGATCGCGCCCGCATGGCGGATCTGCTGGCCCCATTGCTGCGGCTCCAGCGCGGAAATTTCCAGGTGCTCGGGCGCGATGTCGTTCGCGATCCGGCAGGCCTCGGCCATGTCGCGCACCTTGATCAGCGCGCCGCGGCCTTCGAGCGACGCGCGAATCACGTCCTGGCGCGGCATCGACGGCAGCAACTCGTCGATCGCCTTTTCGACGCGCTCGAGGAACGCACCGTCCGGGCACAGCAGGATCGATTGCGCGAGTTCGTCGTGCTCGGCCTGCGAGAACAGGTCCATCGCGACCCAGTTCGGGTCGGTCGTGCCGTCGCACAGCACGAGGATTTCCGACGGCCCGGCGATCATGTCGATGCCGACCGTGCCGAACACGCGGCGCTTCGCCGACGCGACGTACGCGTTGCCGGGGCCGCAGATCTTGTCGACGGCCGGCACCGTCGCCGTGCCGTAGGCGAGCGCGCCGACCGCCTGCGCACCGCCGATCGTGAACACGCGATCGACGCCGCCGAGCAGCGCCGCGGCGAGCACGAGGTCGTTCTTCACGCCGTCCGGCGTCGGCACGACCATCACGATCTCGCCGACGCCCGCGACGCGCGCGGGAATCGCGTTCATCAGCACCGACGACGGATACGCGGCCTTGCCGCCCGGCACGTACAGGCCGACGCGGTCGAGCGGCGTGATCTTCTGGCCGAGCACCGTGCCGTCCGCTTCCGTGTATTGCCAGCTATGCGTGCCGCACTCGATCTTCTGCTTCTCGTGGTACGCACGCACCCGCGCCGCAGCGGCTTCCAGCGCCGCGCGCGCCTTCGGCGCGAGGCCGTCGAGCGCCGTCTGCAGCGCGTCCTGCGGCAGCTCCAGCGCGGCGACGCTGTTCGCGTTCAGCCGGTCGAAGCGGTTCGTGTACTCGAGCACCGCGGCGTCGCCGCGCGACTTCACGTCGGCGAGGATCTGCGCGACCGATTGCTCGATCGCCGCGTCTTCGCTCGCCTCGAATGCGAGCAGCGCGCGCAGCTCGGCGCCGAAGCCTTCGCTCGTCGAATCGAGCTTGCGGATGGTGATGGACATGGGAATTCCGTTACGGTGATGCGCTCAACCGCCATTCTGCGACGCGCGTTCGAACGCGTCGAGGATCGGCTTGAGCGCCGTGCGCTTCAACTTGAGCGCAGCCTGGTTCACGACGAGGCGCGACGAGATCGCCATGATCTCCTCGACCTCGACCAGATTGTTCGCCTTCAGCGTGCCGCCCGAGCTGACGAGGTCGACGATCGCGTCGGCCAGCCCGACCAGCGGCGCAAGCTCCATCGAGCCGTACAGCTTGATCAGGTCGACGTGCACGCCCTTCGCGGCAAAGTGTTCGCGTGCGGTTTCGACGTACTTCGTCGCGACGCGCAGTCGCGCGCCCTGCCGCACGGCGCTCGCATAGTCGAAACCGGCCGACACGGCCACCGACATCCGGCAGCGCGCAATGTTCAGATCGATCGGCTGGTACAGGCCCGAGCCGCCGTGCTCGACCAGCACGTCCTTGCCGGCCACGCCGAAATCGGCCGCGCCGTATTCGACATAGGTCGGCACGTCGCTCGCGCGCACGATGATCACGCGCAGGTCGGGGTTCGTCGTCGGCAGGATCAGCTTGCGCGACGTTTCCGGATCCTCGGTCACCTGCACGCCGGCCGCGGCCAGCAGCGGCAGGGTTTCCTCGAAAATCCGGCCCTTCGACAGGGCAAGGGTCAGCGGCGCGGTCATGCTTGGCTCCCGGAAAGGCGGCGCACGTTCGCGCCGACGGCGGTCAGTTTGGCTTCCATGCGGTCGTAGCCGCGGTCCAGGTGATAGATGCGGTCGACCAGCGTTTCGCCGTCGGCACGCAGCCCGGCGATCACGAGGCTCGCCGACGCACGCAGGTCGGTCGCCATCACGTTCGCGCCCGACAGCTTCTCGACCCCCGTCACGAGCGCGGTATTGCCGTCGATCGTGATGTTCGCGCCGAGCCGGTTCAGCTCCTGCACGTGCATGAAACGGTTCTCGAAAATGGTTTCGACGACCTGCGCGGTGCCCGTCGCGACCGTATTGAGGGCCATGAACTGCGCCTGCATGTCGGTCGGGAACGCCGGGTATTCCGACGTGCGGATCGTCACCGCCGACGGGCGGCGGTCCATCTTCACGCGCAGCCAGCTGTCGCCTTCCTCGATCGACACGCCGGCTTCGCGCAGCTTGTCGATCACCGCGTCGAGGATGTGCGGGCGCACGCCCGTCAGCATCACGTCGCCGCCCGCCGCCGCGACCGCGCACAGGAACGTGCCGGCCTCGATGCGGTCGGGGATCACCGAATGGCGCGCGCCGTGCAGCCGCTCGACGCCCTGGATCACGAGGCGATCGGTGCCGATGCCGTCGATTTTCGCGCCCATCGCGACCAGCAAGTGTGCGAGATCGCTCACTTCCGGCTCGCGCGCGGCGTTTTCGATCACCGTCTCGCCGTCCGCGAGCGTCGCGGCCATCAGCAGGTTTTCCGTCCCCGTCACCGTGATCATGTCGGTCACGATGCGCGCACCCTTCAGGCGCTTCGCGCGGGCTTCGATGAAGCCGTGCTCGATGCTGATCTCGGCGCCCATCGCCTGCAGGCCCTTGATGTGCTGGTCGACCGGACGCGCGCCGATCGCGCAGCCGCCCGGCAGCGACACCTTCGCCTCGCCGAAGCGCGCGAGCAGCGGCCCGAGCACGAGGATCGACGCACGCATCGTCTTCACGAGCTCGTACGGCGCGACGAGGTTGTCGACGCGCGACGCGTCGAGCTGCACGCGGCAGCCGTCGGTCTCGCTCTTCACGCCCATCTGGTTCAGCACCTTCAGCGTGGTCCGCACGTCCTTGAGATTCGGCACGTTGTCGAGATCGACCGGGTCACCGGTGAGCAGCCCCGCGCACAGGATCGGCAGCGCGGCATTCTTCGCGCCCGACACGACGATCTCGCCCGACAGGCGGTGGCCGCCTTCGATCACGAGCTTGTCCATCCCATGGCCATGCGCTTCCCCGTTGGCGGCCGGGTGTGCCGTGGCGACGCTCTGGACGGCGTCGCGCTCGTTGACGGTGACTTGCACTCAGTGATTTCCGTTTATGCGTTCTGCCATTCGGCGGGCGTCAGCGTTTTCATGCTGAGCGCGTGAATTTCCTGTTTCATGCGATCGCCGAGCGCCGCATAGACGAGCTGGTGCCGCTGGATCGGCCGCTTGCCTTCGAAGGCAGCCGACACGATCGTCGCGAAAAAATGCTGGCCGTCGCCTTCGACTTCCAGATGCGTGCAGGCGAGACCGCCGGCGATGTATTGCTTGACCTGTTCGGGAGTCGGCAACATGGTGTAAGGCTCCTGTCGGCGCGCGCCGCCCGGATGGCGGCCGCTGCCTGTCGATATCAATGACGCAGTTTGTAGCCGGTCGCGAGCAGCCGCATCGCGATCAGCGCGAGCAGCACGAAGAAACCGGTGACGATCGCGAGGCTCGCGAACGGGTTGATGTCGGACGCGCCGAAGAACCCGAAACGAAAGCCGTCGATCATGTAGAAAAACGGATTGAGACGCGAGATCTCGCGCCACACGGGCGGCAGCGAGTGCGTCGAGTAGAACACGCCGGACAGGAACGTCAGCGGCATGATCAGGAAGTTCTGGAACGCGGCGAGCTGGTCGAACTTCTCGGCCCAGATCCCGGCGATCAGGCCGAGCGTGCCGAGGATCGCCGAGCCGAGCAACGCGAATGCAATGATGAACAGCGGCGCCGCGAAATGCATCGGGATAAACCAGATCGTCACGACGAACACGCCCGTGCCGACCGCGAGGCCGCGCACCACGGACGCGAGCACGTACGCGCCGAAGATGTCGCGATACGACAGCGGCGGCAGCAGCATGAACACGAGGTTGCCGGTGATCTTCGACTGGATCAGCGACGACGAGCTGTTCGCGAACGCGTTCTGCAGCACGCTCATCATCACGAGGCCCGGTACGAGAAAGCTCACGTACTCGACGCCCGGATAGACCTCGACGCGGCCCGACAGCGCGTGGCCGAAGATCGTCAGATACAGCAGCGCCGTGACGATCGGTGCGCACACCGTCTGGAACGACACTTTCCAGAAACGCAGCAGTTCCTTGTAGAACAGCGTTTGAAACCCGCTCATGCCAATCCCTCGATGACCTCTGCCCCGTTCATCACCTGGACGAACACATCTTCGAGGTCGGCCTTGCGGACCTCGATCTCGTCGAACGTGCAGCCCGCGGCGCGGCATTGCGCAAGGATGCGCTCGACATCGTCGTAGCTCGTCAGGCGCAGCAGGTGCTCGCCCGGCGCGCGGGCGGCCGGGTCGGACTCCAGCCCGCGCAGCTCGGACGGCAGCGCGCCGGTCGCGAGGCGCAGGTAGAGCTGCAGCCCCGCGAAGCGGCGCAGCAGCGCATCGGTGCGGTCGAGCGCGACCACTTCGCCACGGCGCAACATCGCGATGCGGTCGCACAGCGACTCGGCTTCCTCGAGGTAATGGGTGGTCAGCACGATCGTGTGGCCTTCGCGGTTCAGGCGCGAGATGAATTTCCACAGCGTCTGGCGCAATTCGACGTCGACGCCGGCGGTCGGTTCGTCGAGCACGATCACGGGCGGCCGGTGCACGAGCGCCTGCGCGACCAGCACGCGGCGCTTCATCCCGCCCGACAGCGCGCGCATGTTCGCGTCGGCCTTCTCGGTGAGGTCGAGATTGGCCATCACTTCGTCGATCCAGTCGTCGTTGCGGCGCAGCCCGAAATAGCCGGACTGGATCCGCAGCGTCTCGCGGACGGTGAAGAACGGATCGAACACGAGTTCCTGCGGCACGACGCCGAGTGCGCGGCGCGCGCCACGGAAGTCCTTGACGACGTCGTGACCACGCACCGAGATACTGCCTTCGTCGGCCCGGGCGAGCCCGGCGAGGATACTGATGAGCGTGGTCTTGCCTGCGCCGTTGGGGCCGAGCAGACCGAAAAACTCGCCTTCCTCGACCGACAGGCTGACGCCCTTGAGCGCCTGAAGCGACTTGTAGCGCTTCTTGACGTGACGGATTTCTATGGCTGACATGACTGTGCGCGACGCCAGGGCCGCGACGCCTATTCTGTGCTTGCTGCGAATGAAAATGGGGGCCGGACGCCGATTGGCTGCCCCGCAAAACGCTTGATTATAGGGCAAACCGGCTGGGGGAGCCGGTGCCGGAGGCACACGGTCTGAAGCTTGCGCGCGCCGGGCGGCGCGGCAGGCTCCGGTCGGACAGGGTCAATGTCGCCCGGTGCCGTCGATGAGCGCGTCGACGCCGTAGGCGCGCGCGAGGCTGGCGAGCTTCGGGGGGAGATTGTGGATGTCGAGGGTCGCGCCGCGCGCTTTGGCGGCACGTTGCCATGCGAGCAGCACGGCGAGCGCGGACGAGTCGAACTGCGTCAGCGCCGCGCAATCGACGGCGGTTGCGCCCGCGCCGATGCGCGCAAGACCGTCCGCGAGCGCGGACTTCGCGCTCGCGACGGTCAGCGAGGAGCCGGCTTCGAAGCCGCTCACGACGCTTGCTTGCCGGCGGCAAGTTGCTGGTTGCGCTGCGTGAGGAACTGGATCAGGCCTTCCACGCCGCTTTGCTGGATCTTCTCGTTGAACTGCTGCTGGTACGTCTGGATCAGCCACGCGCCGAGCACGTTCAGGTCATACACCTTCCAGCCATTGGCCGTCTTGTACAGGCGGTAATCGATCTGGACCGGCTGGCCGTTGTTCATCGCGACCGTCTTGACCACGACATCGGTATCGGCCGGATCGGCGCGGAACGGCGGGTACTGGATCTGCTGGTCCGGCTTCAGCTGCGCGAGCGCGCCCGAATACGTGCGGATCAGCAGCAGCTTGAACTGCTCCTGAACCTGTTGTTGCTGCTCGGCCGTCGCCGTGCGCCAGTTGCGGCCCATCGCGAGCTGCGTGGTGCGGCGGAAATCGGTGTACGGCAGGATGTCCTTGTTGACGATCGTGATGATGCGGTTGGTGTCGCCCTGCTTGATCGTCTGCTGCTTGACTTCGTCGAGCACCTGCTGCGTCGCCGTCTTGATCAGCGCCTGCGGGTTCGACTGGTCGACTTGCGCGTGGGCTGCGCTGCCGAACGAGAACAGCGCTGCGAAAACAGGGATCAGGAACAGTTTTTTCATCATAGTGGCCTGCATGAATGAGTCGATGCGAAGGTTGGAGCAGGTAGCTTACGCGCAAGTTCGCATACGCTACCGACTGAATCGTTTCCGGCTGTAACGAATGTAAATCCGTCAGTGCAGGCGGATACTCGGGAACCGGAACCCGCCCGGCGACGGCGGCGCCACCTGCATCGCCGGCACGTTCGTCTCGCTGGCCGGGTTCGGCGATTCGGCCGTGCCCGAGGCCGGCGCAGCAACCGCCGCGCCCGATGCCGGCGCGGGCGCCGGCGCTGCG
>NZ_VWWH01000023.1:0-91223 GCF_011753045.1 Burkholderia sp. Ap-955 | reverse complement strand
CGGGCCGCCGCCGAGACCCGGCGGCGGGCACGGGCCGCGACCCGCGCGCGACGCTCAGAAGCGCGGCAGGTCGGGGTGCGGCAGCAGCCCGCCGCGCACGTGCTGGCGACCGTATTCTGCGCAGCGCGCGCGGGTCGGGATGCCCTTGTCCGGGTTCAGCAGCCCCGCCGGATCGAAGGCGCGCTTGACCGCGAAGAACGCATCGCGCTCCTGCGGCGAGAACTGTACGCACATCGAATTGAGCTTCTCGATGCCGACACCGTGCTCGCCCGTCACGCTGCCGCCGAATTCCACGCAGCATTCGAGGATTTCCGCACCGAACTGCTCGGCGCGGTGCAGTTCGTCCGGATCGTTCGCGTTGTACAGGATCAGCGGATGCATGTTGCCGTCGCCCGCATGGAACACGTTGATGCAGCGCAGCCCGTAGCGCGTTTCGAGCTGCTCGATGCGCGCGAGCAGCGGGCCGATCGCGCGGCGCGGCACGGTGCCGTCCATGCAGTAATAGTCGGGCGAAATACGGCCGGCGGCCGGGAACGCGTTCTTGCGGCCCGACCAGTAGCGCAGCCGCTCGCTCTCGTTGCGCGATACCTGGATGCGTGTCGCGCCATGCTCGCGCAGCACGGCCGTCATCCGCACGATCTCTTCCGCGACTTCTTCCGGCGTGCCGTCCGATTCGCACAGCAGGATCGCCTTCGCGTCGAGGTCGTAGCCGGCATGCGTGAAGGACTCGACGGCCTGCGTGGCCGGCTTGTCCATCATTTCGAGCCCGGCCGGGATGATCCCCGACGCGATGATCGCCGCGACGGCTTCGCCGCCCTTGACGACGTCGTCGAAGCTCGCCATCACGAGCTGGGCCGTTTGCGGCTTCGGGATCAGCTTCACCGTGACCTCGGTGACGATCGCGAACATCCCTTCGCTGCCGATCATCACGGCGAGCAGGTCGAGGCCCGGCATGTCGAGCGCGAGCGAGCCGAATTCGACGATCTCGCCGTCGATCGTGACCGCGCGCACGCGCATCACGTTGTGCACGGTCAGCCCGTATTTCAGGCAGTGGACGCCGCCGGAATTCTCCGCGACGTTGCCGCCGATCGTGCACGCGATCTGCGACGACGGATCGGGCGCGTAATACAGGCCGTACGGCGCGGCGGCTTCCGAGATCGCGAGGTTGCGCACGCCGGGCTGCACGGTCGCGGTGCGCGCGTAGGGATCGACTTCGACGATGCGCGTGAAGCGCGCCAGCGACAGCACGACGCCGAGCGCGATCGGCAACGCGCCGCCCGACAGGCTCGTGCCCGCGCCGCGCGGCACGATGGGCACTTCCATGCGGCGGCAGATCTGCACGATCCGCTGCACCTGCGATTCCGTTTCGGGCAGCGCGACCGCGAGCGGCAGGCGGCGGTACGCGGACAGGCCATCGCATTCGTACGGCGCCGTGTCTTCGTCGCGGTACAGCAGGCAGTGCGTCGGCAGCACGGCCATCAGCGCCTGCACGACTTCGCGCTGGCGCTGCGCGCGTGCCGCGCTCGACAGTTCGACGGGAGCGTTCATGGGGTCTCCTGCAGCAGGCGGCGCGGTGTCGCGCCACCGTGTCAGCACGTGAAAATCTTGCCCGGATTCATCAGGTTGCGCGGATCGAGCGCAAGCTTGATCGCACGCATCGTGTCGATCGCGTTGTCGCCGTGCTCCTTCGGCAGGAAGCGCATCTTGTGCAGCCCGACACCGTGCTCGCCCGTACAGGTGCCGCCGAGGCGCAGCGCGCGCTCGACGATCCGGTCGTTGATGTGCTCGGCTTCGGCGATTTCCTCGGGCTTGTCGGGGTCGATCAGGATCGCGACGTGGAAATTGCCGTCGCCGACGTGGCCGACGATCGGGCAGGGCAGCGACGACGCGCGCAGGTCGACTTCGGTTTCCTCGACACACGCGGCGAGCTGCGAGATCGGCACGCACACGTCGGTCGTCACCGCGCGGCAGCCGGGTTTCAACTGCAGCATCGCGAAATACGCGTTGTGGCGGGCGGCCCAGAGCCGGCTGCGGTCTTCGGGGCGGGTTGCCCATTCGAAGCCCTGGCCATTGTTCTGGCCGGCGAGCGCCTGGACGAGCTCGGCCTGTTCCTTCACGCCGGCCTCGGTGCCGTGGAATTCGAAGAACAGCGTCGGTGCTTCGGTCAGCGTCAGGTTCGAATGGCGGTTGATCGAGCGCACCGCGAGCGCATCGACGAATTCGACGCGCGCGATCGGCACGCCGATCTGGATCGTCTCGATCACGGTGCGCACCGCGTCGCCCATCGACGGGAACGTGCAGATCGCGGCCGATACGGCTTCGGGCAGCGGATGCAGGCGCAGCGTGATCTCGGTGATCACGCCGAGCGTGCCTTCGGAGCCGACGAACAGGCGCGTGAGGTCGTAGCCGGCCGACGATTTGCGGGCGCGCGAGCCGGTTTTCACCACGCGGCCGTCGGCGAGCACCGCGGTCAGGCCGAGCACGTTCTCGCGCATCGTGCCATAGCGCACGGCGTTGGTGCCCGACGCGCGCGTGGCGGTCATCCCGCCGATGCTTGCGTCGGCGCCCGGGTCGATCGGGAAGAACAGGCCGGTGTCGCGCAGTGCTTCGTTGAGCGCCTTGCGCGTGATGCCCGGCTCGACCGTCACGGTCAGGTCTTCGGCGTTGATCGACAGCACGCGGTTCATTTCCGACAGGTCGAGCGAGACGCCGCCGCGCACCGCGAGCAGGTGGCCTTCGAGCGACGAGCCGGCGCCGTACGGGATCAGCGGGACGCTGTACAGCGAGCACAGCGACACGACTTCGCGCACGTCGCCCGCGCTGTGCGCGAACACGACGGCGTCGGGCAGTTGCGGGTCGAACGGCGATTCGTCGCGGCCGTGGTGGGCGCGGACGGCGTCGGCGGTCGACACGCGCTCGCCGAAGGCGGCGCGCAGCGCATCGAGCATGGCAGGGGGAAGGGGGCGGCGCGTGGCAGCCGGCTGGGCAGGGTGATTCACGTACGTCTCCTTGTCGATCCGGGTGGGCGCGTTGGCGCCGGCCCGGCTCCCGTGCTGCAGGGTTTCAGCCCATTCTACGCTGTAACGCCTGCTGCGCCCGCCTCCGCGGGCTGCGATAATCGCGTTCGAACGCAACCGGGCCGCCTCGCGGCCGCGCACGAGAGGACATTCGCATGGGCAACCGCTTGAGCAAGATCGCCACGCGCACGGGCGACGATGGCACCACCGGGCTCGGCGACGGCCGGCGCATCGGCAAGGACGACACGCGGATCGCCGCGATCGGCGACGTCGACGAACTGAACTCGAACCTCGGCGTGCTGCTCGCCGAAACGCTGCCGGACGAGATCCGCACGGCGCTCGTGACGATCCAGCACGACCTGTTCGATCTTGGCGGCGAGCTGTGCATTCCCGGCCATACCGTGCTCGACGACACGCATCTCGCGCGTCTCGACCGCTGGCTCGCCGACTACAACGCGACGCTGCCGCCGCTGAAGGAATTCATCCTGCCGGCCGGCTCGCGCGCGGCGTCGCTCGCGCACGTGTGCCGAACCGTATGCCGCCGCGCGGAGCGTTCGATCGTCGCGCTCGGGCGGACCGAGACGCTCAACGATGCGCCGCGGCGCTACGTGAACCGGCTGTCGGACCTGCTGTTCGTGCTGGCGCGCGTGCTGAACCGCACCGACGGCGGATCGGACGTGCTGTGGGAGCGCGGCCGCGTCCGCTGACGGGTCGCCCCTTTGACGCACTGCGACAATTTGCCCGAGGGGCATCGATTTTTAAAGAGGTATTGTGTGTGCATGTTTAACGGAGAACGAACATGACCCACATCACCGCTGACCAGATGGCTCGCGTGAAGGCCACTGCCCCTGTCCTCGCCGTGCACGGCGCGACGATCACGAAGCACTTCTACCAGCGCATGTTCGCGCGCCATCCGGAACTGAAGAACCTGTTCAACCAGACGCACCAGAAGACGGGCAGCCAGCCGGAAACGCTCGCGAAGGCCGTCTACGCGTATGCGGCGAACATCGACAACCTCGGCGCGCTGGGCGGCGCCGTGACCAAGATCGCGCACAAGCACGCGAGCCTGAACATCCGCCCCGAGCATTACCCGATCGTCGGCGAGAACCTGCTCGCGTCGATCGTCGAAGTGCTGGGCGACGCGGTCGATGCCGAAACCCTCGAGGCATGGCGGGTCGCGTACGGCCAGCTCGCGCAGATCCTGATCGGCGTCGAGGCCGACCTGTACGCGGGCGCCGCGTGGAGCGGGTTCCGCCCGTTCAAGGTCGAGTGCAAGGTGCGCGAAAGCGACGAGATCACGTCGTTCTACCTGACGCCGGCCGACGGCGGCGCGGCGCCGACGTTCGAGCCCGGCCAGTACATCACGGTGAAGCGCTTCGTCGGCGACTTCGGCGTCGACCAGCCGCGCCAGTACAGCCTGTCCGACGCGCCGCACGGCAAGTGGCTGCGCATCTCGGTGAAGCGTGAAGCCGGCAAGCCGGAAGTCATTCCGGCCGGCAAGGTGTCGACGCTGATGCACGACGGCGTGGAAGAGGGCGCGATCGTCGAAGTGACCGCGCCGATGGGCGAATTCTCGCTGAAGCGTGGCGCCGAGACGCCGGTGGTGCTGATCTCCGGCGGCGTCGGCATCACGCCGATGATGTCGATGGCGTCGACGCTGATCGCCGAGGGCAGCCGGCGCGAAGTGCGGTTCGTCCACGCCTGCCGCTCGGGTGCGGTGCACGCGTTCCGCGACTGGCTGAACGATACGGTGCGCGACCATGCGAACGTCAAGCGCACGGTGTTGTACGAACTGGTCGGCCCGAACGATCGCGCCGGCATCGACCACGACCTGGAAGGGCGCCTCACGCCGGAACGCGTGCGGCAATACGCGCTGGTGCCGGACGCCTACTACTACATCTGCGGCCCGATCGGGTTCATGAAGGCGCAGCGTGACGCGCTCGTCGCACTGGGCGTCGCACGGGAACGCGTGAATACCGAAATCTTCGGCTCGGGCGCGCTCGAGTGACGCCCTGGCGGAGGGGCTCCGCCAATGAAAAAGCCCGGCGCGAGCCGGGCTTTTTGTTGCGCGCATAGGGCGTCAGGCGCGCAGCGTCAGCGTCGCGTGATAGCGCCACACTTTCGGGTTAGCTAATCGCGCAGAGTGAAATGACGACCGCACGCTGGCCGCATGGCCAATCCGCCACAGGCGGGGTCATGCGGCCAGCCTGTTTGCGTCCGTCAGTTGCCGCTGCCGCGCGTGACGCGGCGCGCCTTCACCGATTCCGCGAGGCCTTCCAGCACCTTCACGCTGTCGTCCCATGCGATGCACGCGTCGGTGATGCTCTGGCCGTAGGTCAGCTCGCAGCCTTCCTTCAAGTCCTGGCGCCCCTCGACGAGATGCGATTCGATCATCACGCCGACGATGCGCTCGTCGCCGGCCGCGATCTGGCGGCCGATGTCCGCGCAGACGGGGATCTGGTTCTCGTGCTTCTTCGAGCTGTTCGCGTGGCTCGCGTCGATCATCAGGCGCGCGGCGAGGCCGGCCTTGCCGATGTCCGCGCACGCGGCGTTCACGCTGTCCGCGTCGTAGTTCGGCGCCTTGCCGCCGCGCAGGATCACGTGGCAGTCCTCGTTGCCGGCCGTCGACACGATCGCCGAATGGCCGCCCTTCGTCACCGACAGGAAATGGTGCGGCTGCGAGGCGGCCTTGATCGCGTCGACCGCGATCTTCACGTTGCCGTCGGTGCCGTTCTTGAAGCCGACCGGGCACGACAGCCCCGACGCGAGCTCGCGGTGCACCTGCGATTCCGTCGTGCGGGCGCCGATCGCACCCCACGAGATCAGGTCGGCGATGTACTGCGGGCTGATCATGTCGAGGTATTCGGTCGCGGCCGGCAGCCCCATTTCGTTGATCTGCAGCAGCAGCTCGCGCGCGGTGCGCAGCCCTTCGTTGATCTTGAAGCTGTTGTCGAGGTGCGGATCGTTGATGAGGCCCTTCCAGCCGACCGTCGTGCGCGGCTTCTCGAAGTACACGCGCATCACGATTTCCAGTTCGCCCTTGAAGCGCTCGCGCTCCTTCACCAGCCGGCCCGCGTATTCGATCGCCGCCTTCGTGTCATGGATCGAGCACGGCCCGACGACGACGATCAGCCGGTCGTCCATCCCGTGCAGGATGCGGTGCATCGCCTGGCGCGAGTTGTAGATCAGCTCGGACGCGGCTTCGGAGCACGCGAATTCGCGGATCAGGTGGGCGGGCGGCGTCAGTTCCTTGAGTTCGCGAATGCGGACGTCGTCGGTGTTGTGCGGGGGCATGCTGTTTCTCCTTGGTTCCGGGCGCGGTTCGGTCAGTGCGAGTGCGCGTGCGGCAGATTCATCAATTCAAGCGATTCAGTGGTTTCGGTCGGGGCCGCGGGACCGCTGCGGCGGCGACCGGGTGGCGAAGGGCGAAAAAAAAACCGCCGGGTTCGCCGGCGGTTTTTTCGGGAATTTCGGTTGCGCTTTACGCGCCATCAACCCTCTCGATCCGCCAGCGGTCTGAGATACCAAAAAAAGTAAAAGTAAAACTTGGCGGACATGACGGAGATTCGGTTCGTCAAAAAAGTTGATTCGGAATTTATACCCCGTCGCCGGGCGGCTGGCAACCGGGAAACGTCAAAAATGCGGACATTCCGCGCGTTTTCTTCAAAATGCGCGGAATGTCTGCGCCACGATGCGGTTATGCCGTACCGCCGACCGTCATCCTGTCGATCCGCAGGGTCGGCTGGCCGACGCCGACCGGCACGCTCTGGCCTTCCTTGCCGCACACGCCGACACCCGAGTCGAGCGACATGTCGTTGCCGATCATGCTCACGTCCTTCAGCGATTCAGGGCCGCTGCCGATCAGCGTCGCGCCCTTCACCGGGTAGGTGATCTTGCCGTTCTCGATCATGTACGCCTCGGACGCCGAGAACACGAACTTGCCGTTCGTGATGTCGACCTGGCCGCCGCCGAAGTTCACCGCGTACAGGCCGTTCTTCACCGACGCGATGATTTCCTGCGGATCCTTGTCGCCGTTCAGCATGTACGTGTTGGTCATGCGCGGCATCGGCAGCGCCGCGTACGATTCGCGGCGCGCGTTGCCGGTCACCGGCATCTTCATCAGGCGTGCGTTCAGCGTGTCCTGGATGTAGCCCTTCAGGATGCCGTCCTCGATCAGCGTCGTGCACTGCGTCGGGTTGCCTTCGTCGTCGATGTTCAGCGAGCCGCGGCGGTTCGGCAGCGTGCCGTCGTCGACGACGGTCACGCCCTTCGCGGCGACCCGCTCGCCGATCCGGCCCGCGAATGCCGACGAACCCTTGCGGTTGAAGTCGCCTTCGAGACCGTGGCCGATCGCCTCGTGCAGCAGCACGCCCGGCCAGCCCGGCCCGAGCACGACCGTCATCGCGCCGGCCGGCGCGGGGCGGGCGTCGAGGTTCACGAGCGCCGCATGCACGGCGTCGTCGACGTAGCGCGACAGCACGTCGTCGGTGAAATAGCCGTAGTCGAAGCGGCCGCCGCCGCCGCCGGAGCCGATCTCGCGGCGGCCGTTCTGCTCGGCGATCACCGTGACCGACACACGCACGAGCGGGCGGATGTCGGCCGCGAGCGCGCCGTCGCTGCGGGCGACCAGCACGACGTCGTATTCGCCGGCGAGGCCTGCCATCACCTGCGTGATGCGCGGGTCGCGGCCGCGCGCCATCTGCTCGATGCGTTCGAGCAGCTTGACCTTGGCCGTCGCGTCGAGCGACGCGAGCGGATCGGACGGCAGGTACAGGTCGCGGCCCGAGATGCCCTTCAGCGACGATGCCGCCTTGATCTTCTGGCGGCCGCCGCCGGCCGCCGCGATTGCCTTGGTGGCCGCAGCGGCTTGCGCGATCGCTTCCGGCGACAGGTCGTCGGAATACGCGAACGCGGTGCGGTCGCCCGCGACCGCGCGCACGCCGACGCCCTGGTCGATGCTGAAGCTGCCCGATTTGACGATGCCTTCCTCGAGGCTCCACGCTTCGCTGCGGGTCGCCTGGAAGTACAGGTCCGCATAGTCGACGCGATGCGTGAAGATGTCGGCGATCGTGCGCGTGAGCAGGCTTTCGTCGAGGCCGTACGGCGTGAGCAGGATGTCCTTCGCCAGCGCGAGGTTGCGGATGCCGGGTTCGATGATGTTCATGCGGATATCGGGGTTTCTCAAAAAGTTGTCGGGTGCTTCTGGGCAGATGGGTTGGCCGCGCGGCGTTTCAAGCGGTGCGGCGGATTCAGGTCAGCACGCGGTGCCGCCACGCGGGCAGGCTCTGGCGCACGTCGGCGATGCGCTGCGGATCGATCGCGCCGAGCACGACGCTGGCACCGACGTCACGGACCGCGACGATCTCGCCCCACGGGTCGATCAGCATGCTGTGGCCCCAGGTGCGCCGGCCGTTCTCGTGCTTGCCGCCTTGCGCGGCCGCGAGCACGTAGCACTGGTTTTCGACGGCCCGCGCGCGCAGCAGCGTTTCCCAGTGCGCGCGGCCCGTCGTATACGTAAACGCCGACGGGACGACGATCAGCGCGCAGTCGCCCATCCTGCGATACAGCTCCGGAAAGCGGAGATCGTAACAGACCGACAGGCCGACCCGCCCGAACGGCGCGTCGAACGCGACGACCGTATCGCCCGCGCGGATCGTGCGCGCCTCGTCGAACGACTCGTCGCCTTTCTCGAAGTTGAACAGGTGGATCTTGTCGTAGCGCGCGGCTTCGTTGCCGGACGGATCGAACACGAGCGTCGTGTTGAGCACGCGATCGGGCTCCGGCGCCTTCAGCGGCAGCGTGCCGCCGATCACCCAGATGCCGTGGCGACGCGCGGCGTCCGCGAGGAAGCGCTGGACCGGGCCGTCCTGGTAGGGTTCGGCGAGCGCGAGCTTGTCGGTGTCGCGGTGGCCCATGAAGCAGAAATACTCGGGCAGCAGCACGAGCTGCGCGCCTTCGCCGGCGGCTTCCGCGATCAGGCGGCGGGCTTCGGCGAGATTGCGCGCGACGTCCGGCGTGCTCACCATCTGCAGCGCGGCGACCTGGAAGGGCGTGGCGGAACGGGTGTGGTCGGTCATCGCAGGATCGGTTGCGTCATAAATGGGGTGCGGCCCGGCACCGTGCGCGATTCGACGCGCGGCTCAATGATTCGCCGCATCGGCCGGACCGTGATTCATCTTACCCTGATCGCCCCGCACCCGCTCGATGTGCGGGTGCGCCCACGAGCCGGTGATCGCGTAGTCGAGCGCGAACGCGCGCGACAGCGTCTCCGACAGCGCATAGTTCGCGGCCAGCACGCCGACGCCGAGCAGCGGGTTGATGATGGCCGCCCCGATCGCGGCGGCGCCCGCGCTGATCTTCGGTGCGACGTGCGCATGCAGGTCCTGCGTCTCGGCGCCGAGATCGACCGCGCCGCGCACGGAGACGTTCGCGGGCCCCGTCATCATCGAGAAGTCGTCGGTGCGGGCGATCCCGTTCGAGATCTGGCCGGTGCCGGTAATCTTGTCGAACGGCAGCCCCTTGCCGATCACGTCGCGGAAATTCAGCGTCAGGAAGCGCGCGAGGCTCTGAAGGCTCAGCACGCCGAGCAGCTTCGCCGCGCCCGGGTCGACCTTCAGGATCTGGCCGTGTTCGAGATCGATCGCGATCTGGCCGCCGAGTGACGGGAAGTGGAGCGCGGTCGGGCCGCCGCGCCAGCCGACCTTGCCGGTCACCGAGCCATGGCCGTTTGCCAGCGTGCGCGGCAGGCCGACGCGGTCGAGCAGCGCGCCCGCGTTGCCGATGTCGAGCTTGAAGTCGAACACGGTGCGGCGCGGTGCGTCGCTCTCGTCGGTGCCGCGGGCGAGCGCGCGGCGCGACGTGCGCCAGTTGCCGGTCGCCGTCAGCTTCGCGTCCGGGTTCGCCAGCTCCAGTTTGTCGAGCTGCCAGACCGGCGTGCCGGCTTCATCGATATTGCGCGCGTTGACGACGAGGCGGCCGATGTCGTGGTTGCGCGCGACGACCTGGTCGACGATCAGGTCGATCGACGGTATCGGGCGGTCGGTCGGCGTCGGCAGGTTCATCGCGCGGCCGACGAGATCGTGCTGCGCGCTGTCGGGCACCACGAGCTTCGCGAGCCGCGCGTTCAGCACGCCCGCGCCGTTGTGGCCGCCGCCCGGCGCCCACGACAGGTAGCCCGACACCTGGTTCGACGCGATGTTCGCCTGCCACAGCTCGTCGATGTGCGACGCGCCGACGATCACGTTTTCCCAGTTGCGTTTGAGCAGCTTCAGCGTGCCGAAATGGAACGCGAAGCGCTTCGGCGCGAAGCTCGCGAAATCGACGCGCGGCGCGGCCTGCGGCTCCGGCGCGCGCGGCGTGTCGGACTTCAACGTATGGGCAAGCGCGAGCCACGCATCGGCGTCCAGTTCGTTGACGTCGACGGCCGCGCTCACGCCGTCCTGCGGCATGTCGGGCATCCGGTGGATGCCCATCGCGCCGCGCACCGCGCGCAGCGGCTGGCCGCGCGTCGCGTCGAGCAGGTAGGTCGCGGACACGGGGCCGAGCGTCAGGTCGGCGTGCTCGAGGCGCTTGCCGTCCGCTTGCGGCGCCGGCTGCAGCGTGAAGTTGAACGGCATCGGCGTGCCGGCCGCCTTCGCGAACGGCGCGGGGAAATTCAGCGCGACGCCGGTCAGGTCGGAATGCGCGCTGATGTCGGGCAGGCGGCCCGGCGCGCCGCGTACGGCGACCTTGTACGGCGCGTCGCCGACCACGTGCTCGAGCAGCGCGGCGGCCGGGCCGTGCAGGTTCAGGCCGCGCGCGGCGTCGAGTGCGAGCCGGCCGTCGACGTCCACCGTGTAGGGCCCGTGCGACTGGAAGTTGCCGTTCGCGCGCACCGGGCCGCCGAGGAAGCGCCCCGAGAGTTCGTGCAGCGATGCGCCGGCCTCGGTGAACCGGACACTGCCGCGCAGTGCGGACAGCGGCGGCACGCCGCTGGTCGTCAGCGTGTTGCCGCCGAATGCGAGCGCGCCTTCGACGTGCGTGTGCGGATGCGCGACGTGCTGCGGAATCGTGATCTTGAGCCCGAGCGACGCGGGCCCCTGCGCGTCGATCCGCTGGCCGATGTGCCCGCTCATCGTGCCGAGCGAGCTGTTGTCCGCGTAGTCGATCAGGTCGGCGAGCGGGCCCTGCGCATGGCCGTCGATGATCAGCGGCGAGTGGCTCGGATTGCCGAGATCGTCGATGCGGCCCGCGACCTTCGTCAGTGCGACGCGCTTGTAGTGTGCGCGGTGGATGTCGAAGCGCAGCTTGTTCTGCGCGAGTTCGAATACGCCGTCGATCCCGTCGAGCGCCGGCCAGATGCTCGGCGTGCCGTTCGCGAGCTTGCGCGGCGGGTACGGCGTCGGTTCGAAGCGGCCGCCGGTGAACGGCGCGACGATGTGGAACACGCCGGCGTCCGGCTCGTGTTCGAACGGGAATTTCTCGAGCGGGCCACGGGCGACGATCGACGCGCCCTTGGTCACCTGGCCGTCCTGCAGTGCGTGGCCGAGATAGTCGCGCAGGTGCTCGGACATCCCGGTCGGGAGGTAGCGCGGAATGCGCGCCACCGACGCCCGGGCGAAATCGGCGCGCAGGTCGAGCGAGCCGCGGCCGTGGCCGGGGTTCGTGTACGAGCCCGACACCGCGATTTCGGCATCGGGGTTCGACACGAACAGGTCGGGCAGCGACACGTCGACGCGCGCGTGCTTGTCGCCGGGCTCGGGCGTGATCGTCCATTTGGCATTGCCGCGCAGCCGGTCGAACGTCAGGCGCGGCTCGTCGAATTCGCCGGGTACCGTGACGGCCGCGTTGACCGTGTCGAAATGTGCGGAGCCGCCAGTCTCGTTCGCGTCGACGCGGCCCCACAGGTTCTCGACACCCGGCCAGCCGGCACGCGGGTGGCCGCGCGGCGAGAGCCCGGGCGGCGGCTCCTGCGCGGCGAAGCTGATGCCTTGCAGGTCGCCGAGGAATCGGTAGCGCACGATCGGCGCCGCGCCCATGCGCCGCTCCTCATCGGCGAGGTCCGCGTGTGCGGGTTTCGCGCGCTCGACCTCGATGTGATAGTTCGACACCATCCCGCGCGGGTCGAGCTTGATCAGCTCGTTGCGCAGGCGTGCAGGCAGCGGCAGCCCGCGGATGAATTCGCTGAGGATGCCGAGATCGACGCGGTCGCCGACCACGCTCAGCAACTGCCCCTGGTTCACGGTCGGCACGCGGTAGCGGGCCGTCAGCGTCGACAGCGCGAGCGAGCGGGCGAGCGGCGTGCCGTCCGGCAGCGGCGGCTGGCCGAGCTCCGCGTTGAAGCGCGTCAGGTGCAGCGTGTAGTCGTGGCCGGCGTCGAGCTGCATGTCCCAGCCGAAGCCGACCGTCGGCACGTCGAGCCGCGGCTGCGTCGGGCGCACGCGCAGCGCGACGTCCGCGCCCTGCAGGTCGCCGCCCGCCGAATGCAGGTGGCCGTCGCCGAAGGTGGCCCAGATCGCGTTGTCGATCCGGCCCGCGTGGATCGTGAGCGGCATGTCGAGGTAGCGCGCGAGCGTCTGCAGGTCGACCGGGCCCGTCGACAGGTACGCGTCGCCCGTCCAGTTCGCCGGCTTGCCGACCGGCGCGAGCGGCTTGTGCTTGAAGCGCGCACGGAAGTCGAGCGGGCCGAGCAGCAGCGTGCCGTTCGCAGGCGCCTGCAGCGCGGCCTTGTGCACGCGGCCGGCATTGAGCACCGCGATCCGGATGCCCGACAGCACGAGCTCCGGCGCGTCATGCTGCGCGTCGCGCCAGCGCAGCGTGCCGCCGCGCAGCACGATCGCCTCCTGCTTCAGCAGCCACGTGCCGAACGTGTCGTTGCCGCCGTGGGTGGTCGCCACGCCGACGCCCGCGATGCTCAGCGAGCCGTCGGCGGCACGCGCGACGACCAGGTCGGGCTGGTCGACGATCAGGCTCGACAGCGCGGGCGACAGCCGCAGCAGCGACATCCACGACAGCGCGGCCGTCGCATGCGGCACCGACAGCGCGACCTTGCCGTCACGGCCGCGGATCGTCAGGTTCGTAAGTTCGACGCCCGGCTGCATGCCGGACCAGTTCGGGGAAAGCTTGCCGATCGAAAGCTGCGCGTGGAGCTTGTCGGACACCGCGCGTTCGATGCGCGGGCGGAATTCGTCGATGCGGGGCAGCAGGACGTACCGCAGCCCGAGGAACGTGCCCGCAGCGACGAAGTAGGTGCCGATCCCGACTGCCAGCGTCACTTTGAACACGCGACGCAAGACCGGGTGATCGTGCTTCGGAGGTCCCGCTTCGGGCGCAGCTACGGCGGATTCCTGACGGTCGGGCATGCGGCGGACGGGCGGCGATATGGTAGTTTTGCAGACTGACGTAGAAATGTATCACACGGGTTCGTGCCGGCGGCCGTTGCGGCAGCGTGGCACGGGCTTTCCGGCGCGCGGTTTCGCGACGGGCGCACTCGCCCCCGCGACGCCGCGCCGAGTCCATGGAGCCGGTCGGGAGCGGGGCGCGCGTGCGTTTCCCGTGCCGGCCGGCCGTTCCGCCAGGCCCGCTTCTCGATGACCGACGCTTCCGCCCTGATCAGCACGTCCTATTCCCGTTATCTGGCCCGCGCGGCCGCCGCGCGACCCGCGCTGGTCGACCAGGTCGCTGCGTGGGCTGCCGCGCCGCTCGGTCGCGCGCAGCTCGACGCGCGCCTCACCGAACTGCTCGCGACGCCGGCCGGCACGGCCGCGCCGACCGAGGAGCAACTGAAGCGCGCACTGCGGCAACTGCGCGCCGAGGTGTTCGGCGCGGTGGCGGAGCGTGACCTGCGCGGGGTGGCGGACGTCGCCGAAGTGACGGGCGCGATGACCGATCTCGCGGAAGTGGCCGTGCAGCGCTCGCTCGCGCTGCTGTCGGCCGAGCTCGAGGCGCTGTACGGCGAGCCGCGCGGTGCCGACGGCCAGCGCGTCGTGCTCGGCGTGGTCGGGATGGGCAAGCTCGGCGGCCGTGAGTTGAACGTGTCGTCGGACATCGACTTGATCTTCGTCTACGAGGACGACGGCGAGACGACCGGCGGCGCGCGTTCGCCGCTGTCCACGCAGGAATACTTCACGCGGCTCGGCCGGCGGCTGATCGGCGTGTTGTCGGAAGTCACCGCCGACGGCTACGTGTTTCGCGTCGACATGCGGCTGCGTCCGAACGGCGATTCGGGGCCGCTCGTCTGCAGCCTCGGCATGCTCGAGGAATATTTCTACGTGCAGGGCCGCGAGTGGGAGCGCTATGCGTGGATCAAGGGGCGGCTCGTGTCGGAAGGCGACAGCGACGCGGCGCAACGGCTGGCGTCGCAGCTCGAATCGATCGTCAAGCCGTTCGTGTACCGCCGCTACCTCGACTTCGGTGTGATCGGCGCGATCCGCTCGCTGCACCAGCAGATCCGGCAGGAAGCCGCGCGCCGCGCGTCGATGCGGCCCGACAAGGCCGACGACATCAAGCTCGGGCGCGGCGGGATCCGCGAGATCGAATTCAGTGCGCAGGTGTTCCAGCTGATCCGCGGCGGCCAGGATGCGGAATTCCGCGTGCGGCCGACGCTCGCGGTGCTGCGCCATGCGCAGGCGCGCGGGCTGATCGGCGAGGATGTGCGTGCGCGCCTGACCGATGCCTACAACTTCCTGCGCACACTCGAGCACCGGCTGCAGTACCGCAACGACGCGCAGACGCACGCGATGCCGGTCGAGCCGGACGAACGCGCGGCGCTGGCCGCGTCGCTGGGCTTTGCCGACTATGCGGCGCTGATGACGGTGCTGGACGGCCACCGCACGTTCGTCGAAGCGCAGTTCGACCAGATTTTTGCCGACAAGGCGAGCGGCGCGCCCTGCGCGGCCGGCGACGACACGGCCGCCGCGTGGATCTGGAGCGGCGCGCTGGCCGACGACGGCGAGGACGACGCGCTGGTCGCGCGTCTCGACGGCCTCGGCTTTACGGATCCGGCCACCGTGCTCGCCCGGCTGCGCGCGATCTGGCAGTCGTCGCGCTACACGGGCCTGCCGGAAAAGAGCCGACAGCGCTTCGACAGCGTCGCGCAGCGGGCGCTCGACGCCGCGCCGAACATCGACGCGGCGCGCCGTGACGACACGATCGTGCGCCTGTTCGACCTGCTCGAGACGGTCAGCCGGCGCGGTGTCTATCTCGCGCTGCTGACCGAATATCCGGCCGCGCTCGACCGCGTGCTGTCGGTGCTCGGTGCGACGCGCTGGGGCGGCGGCTACCTGATCCGCCATCCGCAACTGCTCGACGAACTGCTCGACGACGAGGCGATCGCGAGCCCGTTCGACTGGCCCGCGTTCAAGGACGCACTGCGCGCGCGACTCGCCGCGGCCGACGGCCCCGAGCAACAGATGGACCTGCTGCGGCACGCCCAGCACGCGGAGGTGTTCCGGATCCTGCTGATCGATCTGGCCGGGCAACTGTCGGTCGAGCACGTGAGCGACCGGCTGTCCGAGCTGGCCGACGCGGTGCTCGACGTGACGATCGAAGTCGTCTGGTCGCAGCTCGCGAAGCGCCATCGCGACGTGCCGAAGTTCGCGGTGATCGCGTACGGCAAGCTGGGCGGCAAGGAACTCGGCTACGCATCGGATCTCGACCTGATCTTCCTGTACGACGACGCCGACGACCGCTCGGCGGACGTCTACACAACGTTTACGCGGCGCCTGATCACGTGGCTCACCACGGCGACCGGGGCGGGCGCGCTGTTCGACATCGACCTGCGGCTGCGGCCGAACGGCGAGGCCGGGCTGCTCGTCACCGATCTCGACGCGTTCCGCCGCTACCAGCTGCGCGAGGGCGACGCCGCGAATACCGCGTGGGTCTGGGAGCATCAGGCGCTGACGCGTGCCCGCTACAGCGCGGGCGACGCGCAGATCGGCGCGGACTTCGAGGCGATCCGCCAGCAGGTGCTGACGACGCCGCGCGACGGCGGCGTGCTCGCGAAGGAAATCGTCGACATGCGCGGCAAGGTGTTCGCCGGCCACCCGAACCAGACCGAGCTGTTCGACCTGAAGCACGATCGCGGCGGGATGGTCGACATCGAGTTCATCGTCCAGTACTGGGTGCTGTTGCACGCGTCGAGCGACGCCGAGCTGATCCGCAACACGGGCAACATCGCGCTGCTGCGCGAGGTCGCGCGCTTCGGGCTGATGGGCGAGGACGAGGCCGAGCGCGTCGGGGCGGCGTACCGGAAGTACCGGAAGCTGCAGCACAAGCTGCGGCTCGACGGGATGGAGAAGGCGCGGGTCGATCCGGCCGTGGTGGCCGACGAGCGGGCGGCCGTGACGGCGCTGTGGGAGCGCGTGTTCGGGGCGGTTGAAACGGACAGTTGAAACGGCCGTTCGATGCGGGACGGCAGGGCGGACACGATTGTGCTGCCCGCCGTGCCAAAAAGAAGACCGGCGCATGCGCCGGTCTTCTTGCGTTCGACGAACGGATAACGGGTGGCCGGCGTCAGGCGGCCAGCATTTCCTTCGCGTGCTTGCGCGTCGTGGCCGTGATCTCGAGCCCGCCGAGCATCCGCGCGACTTCCTCGATCCGGTTCGCGCGGTCGAGTGCGACGACGGTCGACACCGTACCGCCACGGTCGTCGGCGCCTTTTGCGACCTGGTAGTGGTGATCGCCGCGCGCGGCGACCTGCGGCAGGTGCGTCACGCACAGCACCTGGCGATCGCGCCCGAGCTGGTGCAGCAGGCGGCCGACCACTTCGGCGACGCCGCCGCCGATCCCCGTATCGACTTCGTCGAAGATCAGCGTCGGCGTCGGGCTTGCCGCGCTGGCGATCACCGCGAGCGCGAGGCTGATCCGCGCGAGCTCACCGCCCGACGCAACCTTCGCGAGCGGCCGCAGCGGCACGCCGGGGTGCCCGGCGACCCGGAATTCGACCTGTTCGAGCCCGTGCGGGCCGCCGTCGGCGAGCGGCACGAGCGCGACTTCGAAGCTCCCGCCCGCCATCGACAGTTCCTGCATGCCAGCCGTGACGGCCGTGCCGAGCGCCTTGGCGGCCTGCGCGCGTGCCTTGGACAGGTGCTTGGCGTCGGCGAGATAGGCTTCCCGCGCCTTGGCCTGCACCGCCTCGAGCGCGCCGAGATCGGCCGCCGCATCGAGTGCGGCGAGCTGCGCGCGGCGTGCCGCGTGTTCTTCGTGCAGCGTGTCGGGCGGCAAGCGGAACTTGCGGGCGGTCGAGTGCAGCGCATCGAGGCGCGTTTCGACCTGCGCGAGCCGGTCGGGATCGAGATCGACGCGCTGCGCATAGTGCGACAGCGAATAGACGGCTTCCTGCAACTGGATCTCGGCCGGTTCGAGCGACGCGAGCGCGTCGCCGAGCGAGGTGTCGTAGTCGGCGAGGCTGCGCAGCTTCGACACGATCGCGCCGAGCTGCGCGAGCATCGCGTCGTCGGACTCGGACAGCGCGTTGAGCGCACCGCGCACGCCTTCGATCAGGTTCGCCGAATGCGACAGGCGCTTGTGCTCGTTGCTGACTTCGTCCCATTCGCCGGCTTGCGGCGCGAGCTTGTCGAGTTCGGCGAGCTGCCAGGCGAGCTTTTCCCGTTCGAGTTGCAGCTCGCGCTCATGCGCTTTTGCAGCCTCGATCGCCTGTGTTGCATCGCGCCACACGCGCCATGCGCGCGCGACGTTCGCGGCATCGGCGACGAGCCCCGCGTGCGTATCGAACAGCTCGCGCTGCGCATCCGGCCGCATCAGCAGCTGGTGCGCATGCTGGCCGTGGATGTCGACGAGCATTTCGCCGAGCTCGCGCAGTTGCGCGAGCGTCGCGCTGGTGCCGTTGATGAACGCGCGCGACCGGCCGTTCGCATCGATCACGCGGCGCAGCATCACGGTGTCCTCGGTGTCGAACGCATGTTCGTCGAGCCAGCGCGCGACGCGGTCGTGCGGCGTGAATTCGGCGGTGATGTCGGCGCGGCCGCAGCCGGTGCGCACGACGCTGGCGTCGGCACGTTCGCCGAGCGCGAGGGCAAGGGCGTCGATCAGGATCGATTTCCCGGCGCCGGTTTCACCGGAAAAGACGGAAAAGCCGCTGTCGAATTCGAGATCGAGCGCGGCGACGATGACGAAGTCGCGGATCGAGAGGTGGCGGAGCATGGTGTCGGGCAGAGCGGCGTCAGGACGCCTTGTCGTCTTCGTTCGAGGCGTGTTCGTTCCAGTGCAGCTTCTTGCGCAGCGTCGCGTAGTAGCTGTAGCCGATCGGGTGCAGGAACGGCACCGTATGCTTCGAGCGGCGCACCTCGATCGTGTCGTTCAGTTCGAGCGCGGTGAACGACTGCATGTCGAAGTTCACGTTGACGTCGCGGCCGCCGACGATCTGGATCGCGATTTTCGAATCGTCGGGCAGCACGATCGGCCGGTTCGACAGCGCATGCGGCGCGATCGGCACGAGCACGATGCCCGCCAGCTGCGGATGGAGGATCGGGCCGGCCGACGACAGCGCGTAAGCGGTCGAACCGGTCGGCGTGGCGACGATCAGGCCGTCCGAACGCTGGTTGTACATGTACCGGCCGTCGACCGAAGCGCGCAGCTCGACCATCCCGGAGAAGCCGCTGCGGTTCACGACGACGTCGTTGAAGGCGATCGCGTGGTAGATCGGTTCGCCGTCGCGCATGATCCGCGCTTCGAGCAGCGCGCGCTCCTCGCGCTCGAACTTGCCCGACAGGATCACCGGGACGAGCGCCTGCATGTCGGCCGCCGCGATATCGGTGATGAAGCCGAGCCGCCCGTGGTTGATCCCGATCAGCGGTGTCTTGTACGGCGCGAGCTGACGGCCGATGCCGAGCATCGTCCCGTCGCCGCCCAGCACGACCGCCACATCGGCACGCGCCCCGATTTCGGCCGGGGTCAGCGCCGGGTAGCCGGTGATGCCGATCTCGCGCGCGGTCTCGGCTTCGAAGACGACCTCGAAGCCCCGCTTGGCGATGCAGGCGGCCAGCGTGGCGAGCGGCTCGGCGATGTTCGGCGTGTTGCTCCGGCCGACGAGCGCGACTGTGTTGAACAGATTACCGGTTTTCATGCCGGCATTACACCATAGCTCGTTGACGAAAAGAACCGGCTGTGCGCAGTCGGGGCCGGATCGGGCCGGCCCGCGCAACGGTAGCCGACGCCACTCGCCGCGGTCGCGCGGTTGCGCTAAAATTTTCCACCATGCTAGATCCTCGCGCACGAACCCTCCTGAAAACCCTGATCGAACGGTATATCGCCGACGGTCAGCCAGTCGGATCGCGCACGTTGTCCCGTTACTCCGGGCTCGAGCTGAGCCCGGCAACGATTCGCAACGTGATGTCCGACCTGGAGGAGCTCGGCCTCGTGTCGAGCCCGCACACGTCGGCCGGCCGCGTGCCGACGCCGCGCGGCTACCGGCTGTTCGTCGACACGATGCTGACGGTCGAGGCGCCGATCGACGCCGAAGCCGTCGCGCGGCAGGTGCAGAACACGCTGCAGGCCGGCGAGCCGCAGCAGCGGGTCGTGGCGGCCGCCGCGAGCGTGCTGTCGAACCTGTCGCAGTTCGCGGGCGTGGTGCTGACGCCGCGCCGCAGCCACGTGTTCAAGCAGATCGAGTTCATGCGCCTGTCGGACAAGCGCATCCTGCTGATCATCGTCACGCCCGAGGGCGACGTGCAGAACCGGATGCTCGCGACGCCGCGCGATTACTCGCCGTCGCAACTGACCGAGGCGTCCAACTACATCAATGCGCATTTCGCCGGACTGTCGTTCGACGAGGTGCGCCGCCGCCTGCGCGACGAGATCGACCAGTTGCGCGGCGACATGACCGCGCTGATGCACGCCGCCGTGACGGCCAGCACCGAGGTGCCCGACACCGAGGACACCGTGCTGATTTCCGGCGAGCGCAACCTGCTCGAAGTGGCGGATCTCTCGTCCGACATGGCGCGGCTGCGCAAGCTGTTCGACGTATTCGACCAAAAGACGGGCCTCCTGCAGTTGCTCGACGTGTCGAGCCACGCCCAGGGCGTGCAGATCTTCATCGGCGGCGAATCGACGCTCGTGCCGATCGAGGAAATGAGCGTCGTTACCGCGCCTTACGAGGTGAACGGGCAGATCGTCGGCACGCTCGGCGTGATCGGCCCGACCCGCATGGCGTACAACCGCGTGATACCGATCGTCGACATCACCGCGCGCCTGCTGTCGCTCACGCTGAGCCAGCAGTAGCCTGCCGTCGCCAGCCCGATCCTGCCCCGTCATCGTGCCGCGGCACCGCGTGTGCCGGCAGTCGGCCGAACGGCCAGCCGACCGGCGCGGAGCGGCCCGCTATAATTGAGAGCCGTCCGGTCCCGTGCCCCGAGCACGTAATTGCCCATGCGTTTCGATCTTGAGCCGCCTTCGAGCACCGCGGCTGCCCATCGCATCGGTGTGCTGCTGATCAATCTCGGCACGCCCGACGCCCCGACACCGCGTGCGGTGCGGCGCTACCTGGCCGAATTCCTGTCGGATCCGCGGGTCGTCGAGATTCCGCAGGCCGTCTGGCAGGTGCTGCTGCGCACGCTGATCCTGCCGCTGCGCGGCCGCGCGTCCGCGAAGAAATACGCGGCGGTCTGGATGCCCGAGGGCTCGCCGCTGCGCGTGTACACGGAGCGCCAGACCGACAGCGTACGGCATCTGCTCACGTCGAACGGCTATCACGTGATGGTCGACTACGCGATGCGCTACGGCAGCCCGAACATTTCGCACGCGCTCGCGCAGTTCAAGCGTGCGGGCGTCGAGCGCGTGCTGCTGATGCCGATGTATCCGCAATACTCGGCGTCAACCACGGCCACGGCCTTCGACGCCGCATTCGACGCGCTCGCGCGCATGCGCAACCAGCCCGAGGTGCGCACGGTGCGGCACTACGCCGACCATCCGGCCTATATCCATGCGCTGGCCGAGCAGGTGCGCCAGTATTGGGCGCAGCACGGCCGGCCCGACTTCGCGGCCGGCGACAAGCTCGTGCTGAGCTTTCACGGCGTGCCGAAGCGCACGCTCGACCTCGGCGACCCCTATCACGACCAGTGCCAGCAGACGGGTGCGCTGCTGATGGCCGCGCTCGGGCTGTCGACGACCGAATGCCGTGTCACGTTCCAGTCGCGTTTCGGCAAGGCCGAATGGCTGCAGCCTTACACCGCGCCGACGCTGCGCGAGTTTGGCGAGGCCGGCGTGCGGCGGGCCGACGTGTTCTGTCCCGGTTTCACGGCCGACTGCCTGGAGACGATCGAGGAGATCGGCATGGAAGTGCGTGACGAATTCCTCGCCGGCGGCGGCAAGGCGTTCCACCGCATTCCGTGCCTGAATGGCGCGTCCGCGTGGATCGGTGCGCTCGGCGAGATCGTCGCCGAGAATCTGCAGGGCTGGCCGGTCAGGGCCGCGCAGCCCGAAACGGTGGGTTGAGATGAAACGACCCCCACGCTCACTTCGTTCACTGCCCCCCGAGGGGGCGGTCAGCCTCCTTGGGGCGGCCCGGCGGAGGCTGCGATGAATTACAAGATTTCGACTGAACCGGGCGCGAAGCTGCGCATCGACAAATGGCTGTGGGCGGCCCGGTTCTTCAAGACGCGCTCGCTCGCGACCGATGCGGTCGACAAGGGGCACGTGAAGATTGGCGGCGCGGCGGTCAAGCCGGCGAAGGACGTGCGCGTGGGCGACGAGGTCGAGATTGCGATCGACGGCATCGTCTGGCACATTGCCGTGCTCGGCGTGTGCGACGTGCGCGGGCCAGCGAGCGTCGCGCAGACGCTTTATGCGGAAACGGAAGCGGGGCGGGCCGCACGGCTCGCCGAACTGGAGCGGCGCCGCACGTATCGTGAGCCGGCAGCCGAATTGCATGGCCGGCCGACGAAGCGCGACCGGCGCATCATCGACAGATTTTCTGGTGGGAGCTGAACATCTGGTCGAAGGTCGCCCGCGCGCTTCCGTATTCGGTCGTGCGGTCGGTGACGGCTCCCGACAGGCAGATGGTGGTGGTGCCGGCAATGAGTACCAGCGCGACCACCGAGATCGCAAACGTCAGTTTCATGGTACTCCCCTCGAGAGGAAGGGTGAAAACGGCGCCAGGTGGATGTCAGGCGGCGGTCAGCTAGGGGTAAACACGCTTTTCCGACGCTTGAGTGGAGTGTAGTGCAGCGGGCCTGTGCCAAGCTAGTACTTGCCAGGTAAGCGTTGTTACCGCCCGTTTCGCCCGATCTGGCGGACTATGCGGCCGATGCCCCGGCGTGACGCGCGGTTGTTTCGCGGTATTGGAGAATGCCGGCGGATAACCCTCTTGAAATCGTAGTTTTCACCCTTATTTGCACCAGCAATGTGCGGTGCCACCGGATATACGGTCCGGCGGTTACCGATTTGGCTTCAACCTCTAATCGACTTTCAGCGACATGGAAAACACGCAAGAGAACCCGGCATCCCAATCGGCCGAAGATATCGGCAGCGAGAAGCAGGCGGCGCAAGGCGCTGCTCCCGCCGCCGAAGCAGCCGACGCGGCGCTCGCGGAGGCTCAAGCCAAGGTCGCCGAGCTGCAGGAGAGCTTCCTGCGGGCGAAGGCCGAGACCGAGAACGTCCGCCGCCGCGCGCAGGACGACGTCTCGAAGGCGCACAAGTTCGCGATCGAGAGCTTTGCGGAGCACCTGCTGCCCGTGCTGGACAGCCTGGAAGCGGCCGTCAACGATACGTCCGGCGACATCACGAAAGTGCGCGAGGGCGTCGAGCTGACGCTGCGCCAGCTGACGAGCGCGCTCGAGAAGGGCCGCGTCGTCGCGCTGAACCCGGTCGGCGAGAAGTTCGATCCGCACCAGCACCAGGCCATTTCGATGGTGCCGGCCGACCAGGAGCCGAACACCGTCGTCACCGTGCTGCAAAAGGGCTACACGATCGCCGACCGCGTGCTGCGTCCGGCGCTCGTCACCGTCGCGCAGCCGAAGTAAGGCCGTCGCGATGCTGCCAGCCGGCGTCGATCCGGCCGCGTTCGACGCGTTCGACATGCAGGCGCTGGACGCCGGCACGTTCGACGCGGCGATCGACGGCGCGGGTGATGCGCTCGCGGTGGTGTTCTTCTGGGGCGTCGACTGCTTCAACTGCGAGATCGCGAAGAAGGCGATGCTCGCCCAGCCGGACGCGATCCGCGCGCTGGACCTGAAGTGGTTCCATTGCAACGTGTATGAACACCACCAGCTGGGGCGCCGCTTCGGGCTGCACGGCGTACCGACGTGGTTCTTCTTCCACCGCGGCAAGCGGCTCGGCCGCGCGACGGGCTGGCATGGCCTCGCGCAGTTCCAGGCAGCGGTGTCGGCGGCACGCGCGAAAATCGCCGCTGTGGGCGGCGATCCGCTAGCCGGCGGCGATTGAAAAAATTTAATATCCGCATCGCTCGTCAGGTCTTGAAAACGGATCGGACGGACGCATTTCGGGAACAGAGTTGAATTCTGGCGCGCGAAACCGCCCCAAAACGCGGGGTTTCGTGCAGCAAACAAGCATTTCTGGAGATTAGGAAAAATGGGAAAGATCATCGGTATTGACCTCGGCACCACGAACTCGTGCGTTGCCATCATGGAAGGCAACCAGGTCAAGGTCATCGAGAACTCGGAAGGCGCGCGCACCACGCCGTCGATCATCGCCTACATGGACGACAACGAAGTGCTCGTCGGCGCGCCGGCCAAGCGTCAGTCGGTGACCAACCCGAAGAACACGCTGTTCGCGGTGAAGCGCCTGATCGGCCGCCGCTTCGAAGAGAAGGAAGTCCAGAAGGACATCGGCCTGATGCCGTACACCATCATCAAGGCCGACAACGGCGATGCATGGGTCGAAGCGCACGGCGAAAAGCTCGCGCCGCCGCAGGTTTCGGCGGAAGTGCTGCGCAAGATGAAGAAGACGGCCGAAGACTACCTCGGCGAGCCGGTCACGGAAGCCGTGATCACGGTGCCGGCGTACTTCAACGACAGCCAGCGCCAGGCCACCAAGGACGCCGGCCGCATCGCGGGCCTCGAAGTCAAGCGGATCATCAACGAGCCGACCGCGGCTGCGCTCGCGTTCGGCCTCGACAAGGCAGAGAAGGGCGACCGCAAGATCGCCGTGTATGACCTCGGCGGCGGTACGTTCGACGTGTCGATCATCGAAATCGCGGACGTCGACGGCGAAATGCAGTTCGAAGTGCTGTCGACCAACGGCGACACGTTCCTCGGCGGCGAAGACTTCGACCAGCGCATCATCGATTACATCATCGGCGAGTTCAAGAAGGAGCAGGGCGTCGACCTGTCGAAGGACGTGCTCGCGCTGCAGCGCCTGAAGGAAGCCGCTGAAAAGGCGAAGATCGAGCTGTCGTCGAGCCAGCAGACCGAAATCAACCTGCCGTACATCACGGCGGACGCGTCGGGTCCGAAGCACTTGAACCTGAAGATCACCCGCGCGAAGCTGGAAGCGCTGGTGGAAGACCTCGTCGAGCGCACGATCGAACCGTGCCGCATCGCGATCAAGGACGCAGGCGTCAAGGTGTCGGACATCGACGACGTGATCCTGGTCGGCGGCCAGACGCGTATGCCGAAGGTGCTGGAGAAGGTGAAGGAATTCTTCGGCAAGGATCCGCGCCGTGACGTGAACCCGGACGAAGCCGTCGCAGTCGGCGCGGCGATCCAGGGCCAGGTCCTGTCGGGCGACCGCAAGGACGTGCTGCTGCTCGACGTGACCCCGCTGTCGCTCGGCATCGAGACGCTCGGCGGCGTGATGACGAAGATGATCAGCAAGAACACGACGATCCCGACGAAGCACGCTCAGGTGTACTCGACGGCGGACGACAACCAGGGCGCCGTGACGATCAAGGTATTCCAGGGTGAACGCGAAATGGCAGCCGGCAACAAGCTGCTCGGCGAGTTCAACCTCGAAGGCATCCCGCCGGCACCGCGCGGCGTGCCGCAGATCGAAGTGACCTTCGACATCGACGCGAACGGCATCCTGCACGTCGGCGCGAAGGACAAGGCGACCGGCAAGGAAAACAAGATCACGATCAAGGCGAACTCGGGTCTGTCCGAGGCTGAAATCGACCAGATGATCAAGGACGCGGAAGCAAACGCAGCGGAAGATCACAAGCTGCGCGAGCTGGCTGATTCGCGCAACCAAGGCGACGCGCTGGTCCACAGCACGAAGAAGGCGCTGACCGAGTACGGCGACAAGCTGGACGCGGGCGAGAAGGAAGCCATCGAAGCGTCGCTGAAGTCGCTCGAGGAAGCGCTGAAGGACTCGTCGGCCGACAAGGCTGCGATCGACGCGAAGGTCGAGGAGCTCGGCAAGGTGTCGCAGAAGCTCGGCGAAAAGATGTACGCCGACATGCAGGCCCAGCAGGCAGGTGCGGCCGGCGCAGCGGGTGCAGCGGAAGGCGCGGCCCACGCGGGTGGCGCGCAACAGGCTGCCGACGATGTCGTCGACGCCGAGTTCAAGGAAGTGAAGAAGGACTAAGCCGGGTTGCCCCGGTGCCGCACGCCGCGCGCGCAACCCGCGCGCGGCGCGGCTGACGGGTTGGCTGACAAGCGGTCTGTCTTTCCTTCCGGATGGCCGGATCGACTCCACGCCTGGCGGGCTTCGCGGCCCTCCGGGCACATTTGTTTTTTGGCGGGTGCTGCACGAGCCGTCCGCGGACGGGCGCAGCGCCAGACGAGTCGAGAGACTTTACTGCAGGCGAAAGGAGCCGTCGCGTGCGCGATGCGTGGCGGCACAGTGAATCGATATGGCGAAACGGGATTACTACGAGGTTCTGGGCGTCGCGAAGAATGCGAGCGACGACGAAATCAAGAAGGCGTATCGCAAGCTTGCGATGAAGTATCACCCTGACCGCAATCCGGACAGCAAGGATGCGGAAGAGCATTTCAAGGAGGCGAAGGAAGCCTATGAAATGCTGTCGGACGGCCAGAAGCGGGCAGCGTACGACCAGTACGGCCACGCGGGCGTCGATCCGAACATGGGCGGTGCGGGCGCACAGGGCTTCGGCGGCTTCGCGGACGCGTTCGGCGACATCTTCGGCGACATCTTCGGCCAGGCAGCGGGCGGCGCCGCGCGCGGCGGCCGCGGCGGCCCGCAGGTGTATCGCGGTGCCGACCTGCGCTACAGCATGGAAATCACGCTCGAGCAGGCCGCACACGGCTACGACACGCAGATCCGCGTGCCGAGCTGGGTATCGTGCGAGGTCTGCCACGGGTCGGGCGCGAAGCCCGGCACGAAGCCGGAAACCTGCCCGACCTGTCACGGCCAGGGCACGGTGCGCATGTCGCAGGGCTTCTTCAGCATCCAGCAGACCTGCCCGAAGTGCCATGGCACGGGCACCTACATCCCCGAGCCGTGCGTGCATTGCCACGGGTCGGGCAAGGTGAAGGAAACCAAGACGCTCGAAGTGAAGATCCCGGCCGGGATCGACGACGGGATGCGGATCCGCTCGGCCGGCAACGGCGAGCCGGGCATCAACGGTGGGCCGCCGGGCGACCTGTACGTCGAGATCCACATCAAGCCGCACTCGGTGTTCGAGCGTGACGGCGACGATCTCCACTGCCAGATGCCGATCCCGTTCACGACCGCCGCGCTCGGCGGCGAGATCGAGGTGCCGACGCTGGCCGGTCGTGCGTCGTTCCCGGTGCCGGAAGGCACGCAGTCGGGCAAGACGTTCCGCCTGCGCGGCAAGGGCATCAAGGGGCTGCGTTCGAGCATCGCGGGCGATCTGTACGTCCACGTGCAGGTCGAGACGCCGGTGAAGCTGACCGACAACCAGCGCGACCTGCTCAAGCAGTTCGAGAAATCGCTGGCCGAGGGCGGCGCGCGTCACAGCCCGCAGAGCAAGAGCTGGTTCGATCGTGTGAAGAGCTTCTTCGAGTAACTCGAGTAACAGCATGACTGAAGGCAACGAGAGCGCGTCGTTCGCGCTCTTGGACGATTGCGACTCGACCGCGCTCGCGCGGTCGAGTCGTTTGTATTCGGGGTTCGTGCGCGAACGCGTGTGCACGGATCCGGCTCGGCTCGACGAGGTCGATGCGGCCGTGGCGCAGGATCTGCGCGACGGGCTGCATGCGGTCGTCGTCGGCGATTACGAATTCGGACGCAACCTGCAACGAGCGCAGCCGGGCCATGCCCCGCTGCGCTTTTTGCTGTATGCGCGCTGCGAGCGCCTGTCGTGCGACGAAGTCGACGCGTGGCTCGCGCAGCAGGACGGCGGCGGCACGCCGTCGATCGCGGGCGTCGCGCATGTCGGGAAGAGTGTGTCGCGCGATGCGTTCGACGCGGCGATCGCCGCGGTGCACGACGCGCTGTGCGCGGGCGATTCGTATCAGGTCAACTACACGTACCGGCTGAACTTCGACGTGTTCGGCACGCCGCTCGCGCTGTACCGGCGGCTGCGTGCGCGCCAGCCCGTGCGCTACGGCGCGTTGATCGCATTGCCTGACGGTACGTGGGTCGTGTCGTGCTCGCCCGAGCTGTTCGTCGAGAAGCACGGCGACGTGCTGCGCGCGCGGCCGATGAAGGGCACCGCGCCCCGTTCGGCCGACCCGCGCGACGATGCGGCGGCGGCCACGTTCCTCGCGAACGACCCGAAGAACCGCGCGGAAAACGTGATGATCGTCGACCTGCTGCGCAACGACGTGTCGCGGATCGCGCGCACCGGCACGGTCCACGTGCCGGCGCTGTTCTCCGTCGAGCCGTATGCGTCGGTGTGGCAGATGACGTCGACGGTCGAGGCCGGCTGGCGCGACGGGACGACGTTCGCGCAGATGCTGCTTGCGCTGTTTCCGTGCGGATCGATCACGGGCGCGCCGAAGCACAAGACGATGGAACTGATCGACGCGATCGAGTCGACGCCGCGCGGGCTCTATACGGGCGCGATCGGCTGGCTTGACGCTGCGACGCAAGGCGCCGATTCCGACGCGCCGGGCGATCGCCTGGCCGGTTGCGGCGATTTCTGCCTGTCGGTCGCGATCCGGACGCTGACGCTCGAGGCTGCCAGCGAAGGTGACGGCAGTGCCGGCGTGGCCGATGCCGAAGCTCGCCATCCGGCAACGGTCATTGCCGGCCGGCGCCGCGGCACGATGGGCGTCGGCGCGGGCATCGTGCTCGACAGTGTCGCGGCCGACGAATATGCGGAGTGCGAATTGAAAGCACGATTCCTGACGGACGCCGATCCCGGCTTCCAGCTGTTCGAAACGACGGCCGCCACGCGTGCGGACGGCATCCGGCATCTCGATCGCCATCTCGCGCGGCTGCAGCGCAGCGCGGATGCGTTCGGCTTTCGCTTCGACGCCGATGCATTGCGTCGCGAGATCGACGCGCGGTGCGCGGCGCTCGACGGCGACGGCGCTTACCGGATGAAGCTCGCGCTCGCGAAGGACGGCACGATCGAGATCATCGCGGCACCGCTCAAGCCGCTGCCGGCGGGGCCGGTCGGCGTGCTGCTGGCGTCCGCGCACGGCTTCGCACCGACCCGTGCGGGCGATGCGCTGCTGCTGCACAAGACCACGCGCCGCGCCGAATACGATCGCGCGTGGCAGGCGGCAGAGGCGCTTGGCGGCTTCGACATGCTGTTCGTCAACGAGCGCGGCGAGGTGACGGAAGGCGGGCGCTCGAACCTGTTCGTGAAGCTCGACGGCCAGTGGGTGACGCCGCCGCTCGAGTCCGGCGTGCTGCCGGGCGTGATGCGCGGCGTGCTGCTCGACGATCGTGCGTTCGGTGCGACGGAGCGGGTCGTGACCCGCGACGATCTCGCGCGTGCGGAGGCGCTGTTGCTGACCAACGCGCTGCGCGGCGCGCTCGACGCGGTATTGAAGTAACCGGCGGGGAATCGACCGCTGCCGGCAGCGTGAGAAAGAAAAAAACGCGGCGCCCCGCAAAGGGCGCCGCGTTTTTTTTCATCGAGGCGCCGGCGAACGCATCGCCGGCACCGCGCCGGACGTCAGAACGAATGCTCGGGGCCGGGGAACGAACCGTCCTTGACCGCGCGCACGTACGCTTCGACGGCCGCCTGTATGTTCGGCTCGCCCTGCATGAAATCCTTCACGAAGCGTGGCCGCTTGCCGGGAAACACACCGAGCATGTCGTGCAGCACGAGCACCTGGCCCGAGCAGTCGGCGCCTGCGCCGATGCCGATCGTCGGCACGCGCAGCATCTGCGTGACTTCGGATCCGATCAGCGTCGGCACGGCTTCGAGCAGGACGACCTGCGCCCCGGCCGCTTCGACCGCGCGCGCGTCGCGCAGCAGTTGCGCGGCGCCGGCTTCGGTCTTGCCCTGCACCTTGAAGCCGCCGAACGCGTGCACCGACTGCGGCGTGAGGCCCACGTGCGCACACACGGGCACCGCGCGCTCGACGAGGAAGCGGATCGTCTCGGCGAGCCATTCGCCGCCTTCCAGCTTGACCATCTGCGCACCGGCGCGCATCAGCTTGACGCTGCTGGCGAATGCCTCGGCCGGCGTGCCGTACGTGCCGAACGGCAGGTCGGCCATGATCAGCGCGCGCGGCTGCGCGCGGGCGACGCAGGCGGTGTGATACGCGATGTCGTCGAGCGACACGGGCAGCGTGGTCGTGTGGCCCTGCAGCACGTTGCCGAGCGAATCGCCGATCAGCAGCACGTCGACGCCCGAACGGTCGAGCAGTGCGGAAAAGCTCGCGTCGTAGCAGGTGAGCATCGCGATCTTCTCGCCGGCGTCGCGCATTGCCTGCAGCTTGGGCACCGTGACGGCAGGCCGGCTCGATTCCTGGAGATAGGTCATGGGAAATCCGGTTCGAATGGGGGTGGAACGACAGGCGAGGACGCGTCAGCGCGTCGTCTCGCCCTTGACGAAGAATTCCTTGCGGCCGCGCATCGTCTCGATGCGCTCGACCAGCAGGGCGAGATCTTCGGGGGAATCCAGCGGATTCAGGTGTTCCGCGGCGACCGTCAGCACCGGCGTGCGGTCGTAGTGGTAGAAGAATTCGTTGTACGCGTCGACGAGCGAGCGCAGGTACGCATCGCTGATCTGCAGCTCCATCGGCAGCCCGCGCTTCTGGATGCGCGAGAACAGCACTTCGGGGCTCGCCTGCAGGTAGACGACGAGGTCGGGCGACGGCGCCTGCGGCACGTCCACGTGCGTCGCGACCGAGCGGTAGAGCTGCCACTCGTCTTCCGGCAGGTTCAGCCGCGCGAAGATGTCGTTCTTCTGCGGCATGAAATCGGCGATGACCGGGCGGCCCGTGTCGAGCGCACCGATCAGTTCGCGTGCCTGCTGCGCGCGCTGCAGCGCGAACGACAGCTGCACGGGCAGCGCGTAGCGTGCGGTGTCGCGATAGAAGCGTTCGAGGAACGGGTTGTCCTGCGGGCGCTCGAGCAGCGTCTGCATCGACCAGCGTTCGCCGAGCAGGCGCGCGAGCGTCGTCTTGCCCACGCCGATCGGGCCTTCGATCACGAGATAGCGATGCGGGGCGCGCAGATCGGGCGCGGTGACGGTAAGGGGAGTCGGGGTCATCGGCAGCGGTTCTTGTCGGCGTCTTCGCTGGCAGCGAGCGCCTTCTGCATCAGGCACTGGCAGGTCTGCACCTTCTCGACCCGCTGGTCCGCGACGGCGGCGAGGAAAGCGTCGGCACGGCCGCGCGCGGGGATGTCGAGTGCCGGCTCGATCTCGACGAGCGGCACGAGTGCGAATGCGCGGTCGGTGAGGCGTGGGTGCGGGACGATCAGGTCGGGCTCGTCGATCGAATCGTCGCCGAACAGCAGGATGTCGAGATCGAGTGTGCGCGGCGCGTTGCGATACGGGCGCTCGCGGCCGAAGTGATGTTCGATCTTCTGGCACAGCGCGAGCAGCTCGCGGGCCGACAGCGTCGTGTCGAGCTTGACGACGCAGTTGTAGTAGTCGCCGCCGCCCGCTTCGAAGGGCGCCGTGCGATACAGGCTCGATTTGCCGAGGATCGAGATGGTGCGCTGCTGCGCAAGGCACACCACCGCGTCCTTCAGGGTCTGGCGCGCATCGCCGAGATTCGCCCCCAGTCCGATATATGCAACCGTCATGGCATCACTTCCTACGTCGTTCGCCGGCGAGCGCGTCAGTCGTCGGAACCGCTCGCGGTATCGCCCGAGGCGTCCGGTGCCTGCTCGGCGGCACCTTCACCCGGCTTGCGGTTTCGCACGCCGCCGCGGCGGCGCCGCTTGCGGGGCGATTTTTCCTTCGTGCCGCCCTGCGTGAGCAATGCCTCGCGAGCGGCCGCGTCGCCTTCGATGAAATCCGTCCACCACTGTCCGACTTCCGCATCGAGCTCGCCGGATTCGCAGCGTAACAGGAGGAAATCATACCCCGCTCTAAACCTTTGGTGTTCCAGCAGCCGCATCGCGCTGCGGCCCGAGCGTTTCTCGAGGCGCAACTGCAGGCCCCAGATCTCGCGCATGTCGGCCGAATAGCGCTTGTGGATCGCGAGTTTCTCGGTCTGCATGTCGAGCACGTCGTCCATCGCGCGATGGAGCGCCGGCACCGGGATTTCGCCTTCGGCCGTGTATTGCTCGAAGCGCTGGCGCATGTCGTGCCACAGCAGCGTCGCGAACAGGAAGCCGGGTGATACCGTCTTGCCGGCGCGCACGCGTGCATCGGTGTTGTTCAGCGCGAGCGTGATGAACTTCTCGCCCTGCGGCTGTTCGAGCACGACGTCGAGCAGCGGCAGCAGCCCGTGGTGCAGGCCTTCCTTGCGCAGCCGCGTCAGGCACGCGAGTGCGTGGCCCGACAGCAGCAGCTTCAGCATTTCGTCGAACAGGCGCGCGGCCGGCACGTTGTTGATCAGGTCGGCGAGCGCGTTGATCGGCTCGCGCGTGTGCGGCTCGATCTCGAAACCGAGCTTGGCTGCAAAGCGCACGACGCGCAGCATCCGCACCGGATCCTCGCGAAAGCGCGTGGCCGGATCGCCGATCATCCGCAACAGGCGGGCGCGCACGTCGGCCATCCCGTCGTGATAGTCGAGCACCGTCTGCGTCGACGGGTCGTAGTACATCGCGTTGATCGTGAAGTCGCGGCGCGCGGCGTCTTCGTGCTGCTCGCCCCACACGTTGTCGCGCAGCACGCGGCCGCTCGCGTCCACCGCGTGCGTGCGGCGATCGAGTTCATCGCGCTTCAGGCGCTTCGGCGGCTCGGCAGCGGCCGCCTCGGGCGGCGCGTCGACCAGCGCGCGGAACGTCGACACCTCGATCAGCTCCTGGCCGAACTGCACGTGCACGATCTGGAAGCGGCGGCCGATCAGGCGCGCGCGGCGGAACAGGCGCTGCACCTCGGTCGGCGTTGCGTCGGTCGCGACGTCGAAGTCCTTCGGCGCGATGCCGAGCAGCAGGTCGCGTACCGCACCGCCGACGATGAAGGCACGGAAGCCCGCCTGCTGCAGCGTGTCGGTCACGCGCACGGCATTCTTCGAGATCAGCGCCGGGTTGATGCCGTGCACGCTGGCCGGCACGACGGTCGGTTCATGGTTGCTGCGCGGTTTCTTCGCGCCGCCGCCGCGGGCGCCCTTCGGGGCGCGCGAGGTAGCAGGGGCCGCTCCGTCGGCCGGGGCCGTTGCGGGAGACGTTTGCTCGGTTTCGTCCTGGCCGAGCAGCTTGCGGATGAATTTTTTGATCACGACGTTCAGAAGAGATCGAGGATGCGCCAGCCGCGGTTGCTTGCATGCGCACGCAGCGTGTCGTCAGGGTTGGTCGCGATCGGGTCGGTGACTTTCTCGAGCAACGGAATGTCGTTGTGCGAGTCGCTGTAGAAATAGGTGTGCGTGAAGTCGCTCCATTGCTTGCCGAGCGATGCGAGCCACGCTTCGGTCCGCACGATCTTGCCTTCTCGATAGCTCGGCGTGCCGGTCGGCCGGCCCGTGTACGGCGAATCGGGATGCCCGTCGGTCGTTTCGACCTCGCAGGCGATCAGCGTGTCGACGCCGAACGCGGAGGCGATCGGGCGCGTGATGAATTCGTTGGTCGCCGTCACGACGCAGCACAGGTCGCCCGCATCGAGGTGCTTGCGCACGAGCTCGAGCGCGGCGGGTGTCATGGCGGGGCGGATCACCTCGTGCATGTACTGCTCGTGCCATTCGGCCAGCTGCGCGCGCGAATACTTCGCGAGCGGCGTGATCATCGCCGTGAGGTACGCGTGGATGTCGAGCTTGCCGGCCTTGTAGTCGGCGAAGAACTGATCGTTCTGACGCGAGAAGCTTTCCGCGTCGACGATGCCGAGCTTCACCATGAAGCGGCCCCATTCGTGGTCGCTATCGGTCGGGATCAGCGTGTGATCGAGGTCAAAGAGTGCCAGATTAGTCATGGAAGCGCATTTTACTCGAAGCGGTTCGGGCCCGTGCCCGGTGGAGTGATGTCGTCGCCGGGACGCGCCAGCATGCGGCGCAGCAACGGCAGCGTGACGGCGCGTTTCTGCTCGAGCGAGAAGCGGTCGAGCGCGTCGAGCAGCGCCATCAGGCTCGGCATGTCGCGGCGGAAATGGGTCAGCAGGTAGGCGGCGATGTCGTCGGTGAGTGCGATCCCGCGCTCCTTCGCCGCGAGCTTGAGCACGGCGATCTTGCCGGCGTCGGACGGCGGCGACAGGTGGAACACGAGCCCCCAGCCGAGGCGCGTGCGGAGATCCTCGCGCACGTCGAGCGCGAGCGGCGCCGCGGGGCCCGCCGCGACGAACGCGCTCGACGGGTGCGCGCGCACTTCGTTGAACAGGTTGAACAGCGCGACCTGCTGCGTGTCGCTCATCCGGTCGCAGTCGTCGATCGCGTAGATGCCGATGCGCGGGTCGAACGTGAACGCGCCGAGCGGGCTCTGCGGCGTCAGGTAGCGCGCATAGCCGTACGACGCGTCGCTCACGAGCGCCTGCAGCAGATGGGTGCGGCCGCAGCCGGGCTCGCCCCAGATGTAGAACGACCGATCCGGCACGGGGCCCGCCGCGAGCGCGAGGTCGAGCTTCTGCAGGCGCGAGATGAGCTCGTCGTTCTCCTCGTTCATGATGAAGTTGTCGAACGTGGCGGGCGGCGGCGTGCCGAGATCGAGCGTCAGTTGACGAGACACAACAGTCACAATGCGGGTCGGTTGAAAATACGCGCGCCGTACGCCGGGCACGCGCCGGGGCTTGCGTCTTCACGGGCTTCACGCGCGGCCGCACGCACGGCGCCACGCCGGTTTCGGCGCGGTTCGCTCGGCGATGAAAACGGGGACGTGTTGACCAAGATGCAATCCCTGACGATTCGGTGCTGGGAATTCCGGCCAACGGGCCGGCTTCGGGTAAAATCGCATTTTACCGACCTTCTCGCATTCCCCCATGAATCCTCCGAAATCCGCTCCCGACGCTCAGGGTCTGTCCTATCGCGACGCAGGTGTCGACATCGACGCGGGCGACGCACTCATCGACAAGATCAAGCCTTTTGCGAAGAAAACCCTGCGCGACGGCGTGCTCGGCGGCATCGGCGGGTTCGGCGCGCTGTTCGAAGTGCCGAAGAAGTACAAGGAGCCCGTGCTCGTATCGGGCACCGACGGCGTGGGCACCAAGCTCAAGCTGGCATTTCATCTGAACAAACACGACACCGTCGGCCAGGATCTCGTCGCGATGAGCGTGAACGACATCCTCGTGCAGGGCGCCGAGCCGCTGTTCTTCCTCGACTACTTCGCGTGCGGCAAGCTCGACGTCGACACCGCTGCAACGGTCGTCAAGGGCATCGCGCAGGGTTGCGAACTGTCGGGCTGCGCGCTGATCGGCGGTGAAACGGCCGAAATGCCGGGCATGTACCCGGACGGCGAATACGACCTGGCCGGCTTCGCGGTCGGCGCGGTCGAGAAGAGCAAGATCATCGACGGCAGCACGATCGCCGAAGGCGACGTGGTGCTGGGCCTCGCATCGAGCGGCATCCACTCGAACGGCTTCTCGCTCGTGCGCAAGATCATCGAGCGCGCGAACCCCGACCTGTCGGCCGATTTCCATGGCCGTTCGCTGGCCGACGCGCTGATGGCGCCGACCCGCATCTACGTGAAGCCGCTGCTCGCGCTGATGCAGAAGCTGTCGGTGAAGGGCATGGCGCACATCACGGGTGGCGGTCTCGTCGAGAACATTCCGCGCGTGCTGCGCGAGGGCCTCACCGCCGAGCTCGACCAGAACGCGTGGCCGCTGCCGCCGCTGTTCAAGTGGCTGCAGGAGCACGGTGGTGTCGCCGATGCGGAAATGCACCGCGTGTTCAACTGCGGCATCGGCATGGCCGTGATCGTTTCGGCGGCCGATGCCGACGCAGCGATCGCCGACCTGACCGCCGCCGGCGAACAGGTGTGGAAGATCGGCACCGTGCGTGCGACCCGCGAAGGCGAGGCGCAGACGGTCGTGGTCTGACGCACTGTCTGCAGCAGATGCAGCAAGGAAAGCCGCCCGGAGTCGATCCGGGCGGTTTTTTTTCGGGCGTTGCGTGGCGTACGGGCGCGCGCCGATGAAGGAGAGACGACGATGACCGAAGACGAACGCGCCATCCGCGAACTCGTGGACAACTGGTTCGTGTCGAGCCGGCGCGGCGACCTGGCGACCGTGCTCGATCTGATCGCCGACGACGCGATCTTCATGGTGGCCGGCAAGCCGCCGTTCGACAAGGCGGCGTTTGCGGCCGCGTCGCGCGACGCGAACGCCGGGGGCGGTCACGCGCCGACGATCGACGGCCGTTACCGGATCGACGAACTGCGCGTGCTGGGCGACTGGGCGTACATGCGCAATTTCATCGAGATCGAGGCGACCCCGCCGGGCGGCGAGACGATCCGCCGTTCGGGCCATACGCTGACGATCTTCCGCAAGGCCGATGGCCGCTGGCAGCTCGTGCGCGACGCAAATCTCGTGACGCTTGCGCATTGAGCACGACGGTGCCCGCTGACGCTCATGCGGACGGCCGTGTCGCGCCCGCCGGCCGCGCACCGGCCAGCAACGGCGGGACGAGCAGATAGAGCAGCGCGGCCGCGGCCCAGACGAGCCCCGGCCACGTCGCGCGGCTCGCCGCATAGGTCGCGGTGACGACCAGCGGCCCCGCGACGCCGATCAGGCTCGCCACGCTCGCGAGCGCACCCTGCAGTTCGCCCTGGCGCGCATCGTCGACCTGCCGCGCGAGCATCGCCTGCAGGGCCGGCAGCGTCATGCCGCCTGCCGCGAACAGCGGCAGCAGCGCGAACGGCACCCACGCGGCGGTCGCGAACGCAATTGCCGCGAGCCCGAGCGCATCGCCCGCGAGACCCAGTGCGAGCGCACGGCGCTCGCCGAGCCGCGCGATCAGCGGGCCGATCGCGAAGGCCTGCGCGAGCGCGTGACACGCGCCGTAGCCTGCCAGCGACAGCCCCGCGATCGGCGTCGACCAGCCGAAATGCTCCTGGCCGTACAGGATCCACAGCGTCGCCGGTGCCTGCGACACCAGCGCGACGATCACGTAAATGCCGATCAGCGGTGCGAGCGCGGGCGCGCCGATCAGCCGGCGCAGGCTGGCGAACGGATTGAGCGCGCCAACCGGATGGCCTTCGCGGGCTGAACGCGGCCGCGATTCCGGCAGCGCGCGCCAGACGAGCACGAGATTGAGCGCGTTGAGCACGGCGGCGGCGACGAACGGCGCGCGCAGGTGCAGCGCACCGAGCAGGCCGCCGATCAGCGGGCCCGCGATGAAGCCGATGCCCATCATCGCGCCGAGCTGGCCGAAGCGTCGTGCGCGATCGGGTTCGGCCGTGACGTCGGTGACATAGGCAGTCGCGACCGCGACGTTCGCGCCGGTGATGCCCGCGATCAGCCGCCCGACGTAAAGCCACGCGAGGGTCGGCGCGAGCGCCATCAGCAGGTAGTCGAGCGCGGCGCCCGCGAGCGACACGAGCAGGACGGGCCGGCGGCCGAAGCGGTCGCTCAGCGCGCCGAGCAGCGGGGCGCACAGGAACTGCGCGAACGCGTACAGCGCGAGCAGGATCCCGTAATGGGTATCGGTGCTGCCTGCGTCGGCGAGCGAGCGCAGCAGCCCGGGCAGGATCGGCATCACGATCCCGACGCCGATCGCGTCGAGCAGGACCGTGGCCAGGATGGCAATCAGGGATGGATTCAAGAGTGTGACTCTATCGGTGATAGAGTGGCAATTATTCCATAGCTTTCCCTATCGGTGATAGAGATGAAGGACACAGGGGCGCGGCTGACGCGCGACACGGTATTGCGCGCGGCGCTCGACCTGCTCGATGAAGTCGGCATCGACGGGCTGTCGACGCGGAAGCTCGCCGAGCGGCTCGGCGTGCAGTCGCCGACGCTTTACTGGCACTTCAAGAACAAGGGCGAGCTGCTCGATGCGATGGCCGAGGCGATCATGCTCGAGCGTCACGATGCGTCGCTGCCGCGGCCGGGCGAAGCGTGGGATGCGTGGCTTTTAGACAACGCGCGCAGTTTCCGTCGTGCGCTGCTGGCGTATCGCGACGGCGCGCGCCTGCATGCCGGTACGCGGCCGCGTGCGCTGCACTTCGGCTCGATCGAACGCAAGGTCGCGCTGCTCGGCGACGCGGGTTTCGCACCGGACGAGGCGGTCGACGTGATGTATGCGCTGGGCCGCTTCGTGGTTGGATGGGTGCTGGAAGAGCAGGCGGAACCGGACGGCGACGCCGATGCGCCGCTACCGGACGCGGCCGAGTACCCGCTGCTCGCGAAGGGTTGGGCCGCGCTGCGCGAGCGCAGCGGCGATGAGGCGTTCGAGCGTGGTGTCGCGTGGATAGTCGATGGCGCCCGCGCGCGCCTGGCGGCGCGCGGGCGCGGCTGACGCGGTCAGGCCGGCGTGCTGCCGTCGAGCACGCGTTCGAGCGCGTCGAGTGCGCGGGCCGTCGAGTCCGGCGCGATGCAGTCGACGACGATCCGCTCCGGCATCGCGCGCAGCCAGGTGATCTGGCGCTTGCAGAGCTGGCGCGTCGCGAAGATCCCCTTGTCGCGCATCGTCCGGTAGTCGGTGTCGCCGTCGAGGAATTCCCACGCCTGCCGGTAGCCGACGCAGCGCATCGACGGCAGGTCGGGATGGAGGTCCTCCCGGCGACGCAGCCGCTCGACTTCGTCGATGAAGCCGGCGTCGAGCATCGCGTCGAAGCGTTGCGCGATCCGCTTGTGCAATACCGCGCGATCCGACGGTTCGAGCGCGACCGGCACGAAGCGGTAAGCGGCGGCCGCATCGTCCGTGCGGCGCGGCGCGGCGAGCAGCACCGACATCGGCTGCCCGCTCAGCATGAACACTTCGAGCGCACGCTGGATCCGCTGCGAATCGTTCGGTGCGAGCCGCGCGGCCGTGTCGGGATCGACTTGCGCGAGCCGCGCGTGCAACGCGGGCCAGCCATCGCGCGCGGCTTCGGCATCGAGTGTCGCGCGCACGTCCGGATCCGCGCCCGGCAGGTCGTTGAGCCCCTGCGTCAGCGCCTTGTAGTACAGCATCGTGCCGCCCGCGAGCAGCGGCGTGCGGCCGCGCGCGGCGATCTCGCCGATCAGGCGCAGCGTGTCCGCGCGGAAGCTCGCGGCCGAATACGCGTCGGCCGGATCGATGATGTCGATCAGGTGATGCGGCACGCTCGCGCGCTCGTCACGCGAAGGCTTCGCGGTGCCGATATCCATGTCGCGGTAGACGAGCGCCGAATCGACGCTGACGATCTCGATCGGGCGGCGCGCGGCGAGCGCCAGCGCCGCGGCCGTCTTGCCCGATGCGGTGGGGCCGAGCAGGCAGGCGATCGTCGTCGGGCTGGGGTTGGCGTGCGGTGCTGCGCTCATTGGCCGCGCATGAAAAGGCGGTCGAGATCGTTCAGCGTGAGCTGATACCACGTCGGCCGACCGTGATTGCACTGGTCCGCGCGTTCGGTCGCTTCCATCTGCCGCAGCAGCGCGTTCATCTCGTCGAGCGTCAGGCGCCGGTTCGCGCGCACCGCGTGGTGGCACGCGAGCGTGCCGAGGAGTTCGTGCTGACGCTCGGTGAGCACGCGCGAGCCGCCGAACGCGTGCAGGTCGGCGAGCACCGCGCGCGCGAGCGACTGCAGGTCGGCATCCTTCAGCAGCGCCGGGACCGCGCGGATCGCGAGCGTCGTCGGCGACAGCACCGCCAGGTCGAAGCCGAGCGATTCGAGCGTGTCGCGCTCTTCCTCGACCGTGCCGATCTCGACCGGCGTGGCCGTCATCGAGATCGGCAGCAGCAGCGCCTGCACCGCGACCGAGCGGTCGGCGAGCGCGTTCTTGAACTGTTCGTACAGGATCCGTTCGTGCGCCGCGTGCATGTCGACGATCACGAGGCCGTGCGCATTCTGCGCGAGCACGTAAATGCCGTGGATCTGGCCCAGCGCGAAGCCGAGCGGCTGCTCGTCGTGCGCGGTGGCGGCGATCGGCGCAGCCAGGAAGCCCGGCAGTGGCGCGACCGGCGCGTCGGCTGAATCGCGGGCGAGGGTCGTCGTGCCGTCCGGCGTGCCCGCGCCCGTGTCCTTGCGGCCGAACAGTGCGTCATAGAGTGCGAGCGGCTGCGCGACGGGCAGCGTGCCCTGGGTCATTCGCGCCTGACGCATCCACGTATTGCCCGACGACGATGAAGATGACGGCGACGAGAAGCCGCTACCGCCGCTGCCGGTTGCATGGCCCTGGCTCTGGCCGAGCGGTGTGTCCAGGAACGACGCGGGCCCGCGCGGTGCCGGCGAGAGTTGCGCGGCATGGCCGCCCGCCGTGGTTTCCGGCGACGCGCCCGCGTGGCGCGCCAGCGCGCGCTGGACCGCATGGAACACGTACTGGTGGATCGAGCGCGAATCGCGGAAGCGCACCTCGATCTTCGACGGGTGCACGTTCACGTCGACGGCTTCGGGCGGCAGGTCAAGAAACAGCACATACGACGGATAGCGGTCGCCGTGCAGCACGTCCTCGTAGGCCGCTCGTACCGCGTGCGTCAGCAGCTTGTCGCGCACGAAGCGGCCGTTGACGAAGAAGTATTGCTGGTCGGCGCGACCGCGGCTCGCGGTCGGCAGGCCGGCGCAGCCGTAGACCGCGAGCGGGCCTGCCTGCTCGTCGAGCGGCAGGTGTGCGGTCGCGAAGCTGTCGCCGAGGATCTTCGCGACGCGCTGCGCCGGTTCGGTCGCATTCCAGTGCTCGACTGCCTTGCCGTTGTGCAGCACCGAGATCGCGACGTCCGGCCGCGCGAGCGCCGCGCGGCGAATCATTTCCAGGCAGTGGCCGAACTCGGTCTGCTCGCTTTTCAGGAATTTGCGCCGCGCGGGCGTGTTGAAGTACAGCTCGCGCACCTCGATCGTCGTGCCGGCCGCGCCGGCGGCAGGCGACAGCACGCCCGTCTGCGCGTCGATCTTCATCGCATGCGCGGCATCGGCCGTCCGGCTCGTGATCGACATCTCGGCGACCGACGCGATCGACGCGAGCGCTTCGCCGCGGAACCCGAGCGTCGCGACCGCCTCGAGCTCCTCGAGCGAGCGGATCTTGCTGGTGGCATGGCGCATCAGTGCGAGCGCCAGCTCGTCCGGCGGAATCCCGCAGCCGTCGTCGGTGATCGAGATGCGCTTGACGCCGCCTTCTTCCAGCACGATGCGCAGCGTGCTGGCGCCGGCGTCCATCGCGTTTTCGAGCAGTTCCTTGACGACCGACGCCGGGCGTTCGACGACCTCGCCGGCGGCGATCTGGCTGATCAGCTGGTCGGGCAGGGGCTGGATCGCGCGCAGCGGGCGCGGAGCAGGGGCGGGCGCGGCGCCCGCGGCCGTTTCGGTGATATCGGACATGGCCGAATTATAGCGAGGCGGCGAATGCGTGCCGGGGCGACCGGCGGTTACGTTTTTTCACGGAGCCTTAAGGTAGTTTCGGTATCATGGGTCCGTAACACGCCCGGCCTTGACCGGTGGGCGCTTCAGCCTTTTTCGGCCGTTCCGGCCCTATCGCCTTCGAGGAATCGCATTTGGATACGCTGCTTCATTTCGTCAACCTTGTCCTGCATATCGACGCCTTCCTCGGCGATTTCATCCGGCAGTACGGCGCGTGGGTCTATCTCGTGCTGTTCCTGATCGTGTTCTGCGAGACGGGGCTCGTCGTGTTTCCGTTCCTGCCCGGTGATTCGCTGCTGTTCATCGGCGGCGCGTTCGCGGCGACGGGCGAAATGAATGTCGGCCTGCTGATCGTGCTGCTGCTGGTCGCGGCGATTTCCGGCAATACCGTGAACTACCTGATCGGCCGCTGGGTCGGCCCGAAGGTGTTCAATACGCATATCCCGGTGCTCGAGCGCTTCCTCGATCGCGCCGCGTTGCAGAAGACCCACTCGTTCTACGACAAGCACGGCGGCAAGACGATCGTGCTCGCGCGCTTCATTCCGGTCGTGCGGACGTTCGCGCCGTTCGTCGCGGGTGCGTCGTCGATGAGCGTCGCGCGCTTCCAGCTCTTCAACGTGATCGGCGCGCTCGTGTGGGTGCTGCTGCTCGTGCTGCTCGGCTATTTCTTCGGCAACATTCCGTTCATCCGCCAGTACCTGAACGTGATCGTGCTGGTCGGGATCGGGGCGGCGGTCGTGCCGGTTGCGCTGGGTGCGGTGTGGAAGCTGGTGCGCGGGCGGCGGTCGGATAACGCGCAGAAGACGGGCGGGCGTTGAGCGGGAGCGGTTCGTTTTCTGTTCGGTGCAGTAAAAAAAGCGTGGCGGGTGCCACGCTTTTTTTTCGTCCGGTGCCGCCGTTACGCGTTGCGATGCGAGATCGGGGGGCGGGCGTGAGATAGAGGCCGGCTGCACTGTGAGCCGGGAAATGTCGTAGTTACGACGCTGCGCGGCCGTAGGTGTCTTCGAAGCGGACGATGTCGTCCTCGCCGAGATACGAGCCCGATTGGACTTCGATCAGTTCGAGCGGAATCTTGCCCGGGTTTCTGAGCCGATGTGGGGTGCCGAGGGGGATGTACGTCGACTGATTCTCGGTAAGGATGATTTCTGCATCGCCATTCGTCACAAGCGCTGTGCCTTTCACGACAATCCAATGTTCGGCACGGTGATGATGCATCTGCAGGCTCAGTTGTGCTCCGGGAGCGACGATGATCCGCTTGACCTGAAAGCGATCGCCAGCATCAATGCTTTCGTAGGAGCCCCACGGCCGCGGGACACGACGGTGCGTGACTGATTCGAGCCGTCCCGAACGATTCAGTTGTTCGACAACCTTCTTGACGTCCTGGACGTGATCGCGATGCGCGACCAGGACGGCATCCGCAGTTTCGACCACAACGACATCCCGGACGCCGATCGCGGCAACCATCCGGTGTTCCGCACGGATGTAGGAGTTTGCGACAGCGTGCGTATAGATGTCGCCGGAAACAGTATTGTTTTGGTCGTCGCGCGCGGCAATGTCGGCGAGTGCGTTCCACGAACCGACATCGCTCCAGCCGAGTTCGGGAGCCGCGACCACGGCGGCGCGTTTCGTCTTTTCCATGACGGCATAGTCGATGGAGATGTCCGGACAAGCGCCGAATGCTTCGATATCGAGACGCAGAAAATCATAGTCCTGCTGCGCATGATCAAGTGCCTGTGCTGCATGTCGGGCGATGTCGGGGGCATGTTGCGCGATCTCGTCGAGATAGACCGATGCATTCAGCAGGAACATGCCGCTGTTCCAGTAATAGCGGCCGTCATTGACGAATTCCGCAGCACGTTCACGGTCGGGCTTTTCGACAAATGCGTCGACGGCGTGAGCGCCGTCGACGGTTTCAAGCGCTTCGCCGCGGCGGATATAACCGTATCCGGTATGCGGCTCGTTGGGGGGAATCCCGAATGTGACGAGATGTCCGCGCTTTGCGACCGTGGCTGCGGTGTCGACGGCCGTGATAAATGCCGGCAGATTCTGGACGATGTGGTCCGACGGCAACACCAGAAGCAACGCGTCCGGATCGTCGCGCAACGCGATGCGTGCCGCGACGGCAATCGCTGGTGCAGTGTTGCGGCCGAGCGGCTCCAGCACGATCGCCCGTGGCTTGATACCGGTGTGCTGAAGTTGCTCCGCAATCATGAAACGATGCGCGTGGTTCGCGACAATGACTGGAGGCGCGACCCCCGGCACTTCGCTCGCGCGAAGGACGGTCTGCTGGACAAGGGTTTGTTCTCCCGCCAGCTTCAGATACTGCTTCGGGTAGTTGCTGCGGGACATCGGCCACAGCCGGCTGCCGTTGCCGCCGCATAGGAGGATCGGATGGAGACTCATGCGGGGATGTCCGGGGTAGGGCGAATGGGTGATGGCTCGGTTGCCGGGGGAGTCATTCTAACAAAGCGTGGTAATCAAAAAGCGTGGCGGGGTGCCACGCTTTTTTTCGTCCGGTGCCGCCGTTATGCGTTGCGATGCGAGATCGGGGTTTCGGGTGTCGGGTATTGCGCGTCGCGGAACGTCTCGATGATCACGCGGTTGGTGTCGCAATACACCTGCCAGTAGTTCTCGGGTGCCGTGGACGGGCGCACGAACAGAAGCGGGCCTTCCGGCGTGAACTGCAGCACGCCGACGTCCGGCGCAGGGGTGGTCAGCACGTTCGGGATCTGCTGGATCGACGTTTTCAGGCGGTTGATCGCGTCGACCGCATCGACGCCGTTCGCGATCTTCGCGGTCAGGTCGACGCGGCGGTGCAGCGTGGCACTGTAGTTCGCGATGTTGTCCGAGAAGATCTTGTTGTTGCCGACGATCGTCACGATGTTGTCGGCGGTGACGATCGTCGTGCCGAACAGGCCGAGCTCCTTGACCGTGCCCGTGACGCCGCCAGCGCTGATCACGTCGCCGATCTTGAACGGGCGCAGCACCTGCATGAACACGCCGGCGGCGAAGTGCGCGAGCAGGCCGCCCCAGGCGGTGCCGATCGCGAGGCCGAGGCCGGCGAGCAGGGCGGCGAACGAGGTCGTCTGCACGCCGAAGATCTGCAGGATCGCGAGGATCAGCAGGATCGTCAGCAGCACGCCGACGACGGAGGTCAGGTAGTCGGTCAGTGTCGGGTCGACCTTGCCGCTGCGGCGCACGACCTTGCCGAGCAGGCGCGTGCCGATGCGGATCGCCCAGCGGCCGATGAACCACAACACGATCGCGGCGAGGAGGTTGAGGCCGAAGTCGAGGCCGCGGGTCATCAGGAATTGCTGGGCTGTGGCGAGATCGATCATGCGTTCTCCGAAGTCAGGGGTAGAAAGGGCGGCGCATGCACCGGATGGGTGGCGCTTTTATAACCTGACCGGTGAGGGGCGGGCAACCTGCCTGACATTGCTTGACGTAATGAAAAACGGGCGGGACGCGTGCGCGTGCTGCCCGTTGGGAAGCCACCCTCGTGCAAATGGCATCTGAACCGGTTCGAATGGCAAGTGCGCGACGCTCCCGTGAGCGACTATCAATCGTCGGGCCGCGAACGTGTCGATCCTCTTCAACGCATCGTTCGATCACGAAGATATTGCCGCCCCTGCCACCCGAGATAACGTATTGCGTTGCGCGTCCAGCGTATTGCCTTGACGAGTGGGCGGGCGCGGTTTCCGCGTATTTTCTCGAGCGGCCGAGCTGCGTCCGGCGCGAGTTGCCGGGCGATTGCTTCTGGTGTCGTGAACAGCGAGAGCTGCCAGTCCCAATAAATGGCGTAACGGAGCAGTACCCCCGCCGTCAGCATGTCAAGCGATAGTCGGCGTTCGCGCCACGGCTGTTCCAGCGCATCGTGCGTCAATCCCCAGCCAGCATAAAAGGGCAGGCCATAGGTATAGACTTCCTTCCCGCGCATCAAGGCGTCGAAACCGGCAAGCGACGAGAGCGTATGCAACTCGTCCGTCACGTCGATCAGCGAAATGAGATCCGCGTCCGCGTCGACGATGTCCGCGAGGTGTTCTGCGTCGACGAGCCCGGCGCGATTGCCGGACAGTACGTCCGGATGAGGTTTGTAAATGATGAATGCGTCCGGTCGGCGAGCACGCACTTCCTTTAACAAGGCTTCCGATGTGGCTATCGTGCCGGTTCCCAGTCGGATCGACGCATCGTCCGCAACCTGGCCGGCGACGAGTACGACACGCTTGTCATGAGGGATGTGCCACGTAGGCGCCTGGCGGCCGAGATTGTATTTCGTGAGCCCGAGCCGCACGATGTCCTGCCTGAGCGCTGCCGCGCGCCGTAATTCCGCTTCGTCGAACGTGGTCTGGTTAAGGATGACAGCCAGGTCGCTCGGACGACTCGCGTCGAAATACAGGCCGCGGCGGTCGATGACCTGGCTGCACGGTGGCGACATGTCGGAGCCGAGTCCTGTCGAATGGATAAAGCCGTCTTCGATCCGGACATGGGCGACGCCGGCGGGCAGGCCTTCGGCCGATCGTCCCCCCCATATTGCCGCGTGTTCGTCGGTGTGGGCGTCGCGCGGATCCACGATCCAGCGCAACGTTCCACCTCCCGCCGACAGGTAGGGCGTGGCGTAAGGCCGCTTCCACCATTGGAAGCGCACGCCGGCCACTTGGCCGAGATCCCTATATCGGTCCGCTACGGCGTGCTGCAGCTCGATGCAGTCGAGTGCAGTATCGAGCGTGCCTTGTGTGCCGCGTGCTGGGTCAAGGTAGCGCGCGAGCTGCAGGAAAGCGGCATCGAATAACGCGACTACCGAGGGGCGCGCACGGCGCTCTGGCATGGCGGTGTGGTCCTGCGTCAGTCCCCAGCCTGCGTAGTAGGGGGTGCCGAACACGTGAACCGGGACGCCGGCCAGAAGCGCCGCCATCCCTTCAGATGCTCCCACGACATGGACGGCGTCGGCGCGCCGCAGCACGTCCCGCAAGGAATGCGCGACGTCGAGAATCCTTGCATTCCCGTGCAGTTGCGTTTTCGTCGAAAGCCAGTTGCCAGCACCTGCATCGGCGGAGCGCAAGACCCAGAGGTCTGCATCGGGGTGCGCAGCACATGCCGCATCCACCATCGCACCAAAGTTTCGGTCGCGGAGCCTTGCCGGCGTACAAATGTCGACATACGACGTTTCGCGTTCATCAATCAGCACAACGCGCTTGGCACTGCCGGATTCGAGCCATGCCTCCGGCAATTCGGTCACCTGATGCCGAACGTGCAACGCGTCGCTGTCGAGCACTCGGCGCATCAGGTCGTGGCATCGCTCGTCAGCGTCGGTGATGTGCGTGGCCTCGAGCACGCGCTCGAGTGCGGCGACCAGCCCGCCGCGCGCAACCAGATCCGATGGAATCTGGAAACACGAAAGAGGTGGCGTATGTGTTGCGTGGCGGACGAAGACGGGGCCCGGACATACCGGGTACACGGTACGTCCGATGGATGCAGAAGTTCGGGCAAGCGCGACGCCAAGCCAAGAGTCGATCCACACGAACGGCGACTTTCCGGTCAGCCAGCCGATCATGCGTTTGCCGCGTGCGATTGCACTTGCGTCGAATGACCGGAGTTCGGAAGTCATCGAGTGCTCAGTGGGTGCCGGAGTCATTTACCGGAGCGAATCGAGGAAGCCATCAATACGTTCGAAGTGCTCGGCCCAGGTCGGTGCTCGAAAGCGCCCGATCCGCGTGAGCTGATTCGCACGCTCGCTGCTGTCCGGGCGAGCGTACTCGCGAATCCGTGCAAGCCATCCCGGCCCGTCGAGCGGGTCGAGATAATCGGGAATGTCCGACGCGATCTCGTGAAAGACCCCCAAGTCACTGGCGAGCACCGGAACGCCCAACATAAGCGCTTCGACGAGCGGCATCCCGTAGCCTTCGGCGAACGACGGGAAGACGAGCGCGCGTGCATGCTGCAACCACGCATGCAGTCGTTCGTCGCTGCAATCCGATTCTTCGATAACCGCACCGCGAATCGTTGCGCAGCGCTCCAGCATATCGACGACGTTCTCGCATTCCCAGCCGCGCCGGCCGATGACCACGAGCTTGGGGGCGGCTTCCCCCATCTGTTCGACCAGGCGCCGCCAGACGTGCAGGATGAACCAGTGGTTCTTGCGCGGTTCGATCGTGCTGAGCATCACGAAGTAGGGGGCATCGATCGGAGCCGGGCTCGGCGGATGCGGTTCCACGGCGGGTGCGAGCGGAGCGACGACGACTGGCGGGAGCGGTAGCGACGCTTGCCGGGCTTCGTTCGCCAGTTCGTCGTAGGTCGCCTGTGAATTGCTGATCAGGCCGCTCGCATGTCGGAGTGCAGTATGGATACGAGCACGATGCGATGCGTCCACACCAGGACGGCAATACTCCGCGTGGGTTAGCGGAATGAGATCGTGGACCATGAAGACCGAGTGCGCGTTGCGTTGCGCCATCGCCCGGTAGTAACGGGTGAACTCCATCCCGTTGTGACTTGTATGCAACAAAATTGCGCGATCGAATTTCGCCGATCGAAGTCGGTTTAGCAACGCAGAAGCAATTATTCTACGCAGCGCCCATCGGTCGCGATCGGACGACAGCAGCAGCGAGAACATCCTCTGCGAGTCTTTTTCCGTCAAAACGGTGGAAAAACCGCGATCACTCAGGACTGCGCGTGCACGGTCGCCATATTTACGGATGTAAGCCAGTCCTACTCTGTCTACCCCGGTGGGGATCAGGCCATCATAAAATCGGGTGGCAAGACGAGTGACGTCTAGAAGTATTTTTGTCACGCAGGTGCAATGTGGTTGTGCGCGCGGAAATGAAAAATGTTTCCGTTTGCCGAAGCTTGATGGCTCATGCAACAATTCCGCCGGGTAATTCTATGGCATCTCGCATGACGGGACAATTTGCGCGTGTGCGTCTCGCGTCCGCGTCTGTCGATCAACCCAAATGCCGAGCGTGCCAAATAACTGAAGCTTGATGTCAGATTTACCGATCCGCTCGCAGCCTTGCGCGCGGCCGCAATGGACCATTGAACCCGTCCCTGTTTACGCCAAACCGGCCCACGCTTTAGCGTGGGAAGAGGATTGGCTGCGCGAAAACAGGGGCGCTGGACTGCGAGAAGCCGAGGGAACCTCGAGGTTGCCTATCGGCGTTTCGGACACGTCACGCCGGTAAGTTCTCCGGTACTTCTTACATTGTGCGGTAAAATCCGGCGGCCTTTGAATGACTGGATTGTTAAATGCAGAGTTTAAATCGCAGTGTATGGTTGGCTGCTGCCATCGGCGGCACCATTGGATTGGCTGCGTGCGGGGCCATTCCCACGTCCGGACCGAGTCGTTCCGAGATTAATGCCAGCGGTGCCGGCACAAATCAAGTTAGTACGCAAGGAATTCAGGTCGTCGATGTGACCGATCAGGTGGCGCGGCAACTCTATGCGGGCCGCAAAAGTACGGACTTTGCAGCGGCTTTAGGCGACAACTCGGCATTCCAGCAACAGTTGGGTGTGGGCGACGTGGTCGAGGTGTCGATCTGGGAGGCCCCGCCTGCGACTCTGTTTGGAGGTGGTACGAGTGATGCCCCGACGCCCAGCGGCGTACCGACCGGCGCGCGGCTGACCAAGTTGCCGACGCAGGTGATCGATGGCAACGGCAATATCCATGTACCGTTCGTTGGTGCCATCAAGGCAACAGGCCGTTCGCCAAGCCAGTTGCAAGCCTATATCGCGACGCGTCTCAAGAATATCGCGCATGACCCGCAGGTTCTGGTGCAACTGGCGCGGAACGAAACCTCATATGTCACTGTGGTGGGAGACGTATCGAGCAGCACGCGCATGCAACTGAGCGCGCGCGGAGAACGCGTGCTCGACGCGCTTGCCGCAGCCGGTGGCGTGAAGCAGCCGATCAGCAAGACCATGATCCAGGTGACGCGCGGCGAAACCGTCGCGTTGGAGCCGCTAGAAACCGTAATTCGCGATCCGCGCCAGAACGTGCCGCTCAAGGCGGGTGACGTCGTCACGGCAATGTTTCAGCCCTACAGCTTTACTGCGTTTGGTGCGACGGGCAAGAACGAGGAAATCAATTTCGAGGCGCAGGGAATTACGCTCGCGCAGGCATTGGCGCGAGCGGGTGGTCTGCAGGACTCGCGTTCAGACGCACAGGGCGTGTTCATTTTCCGGCTGGAAGATCAGCAGGCACTCAAGTGGCCCAACCAGCCGGTACGGACGACGGCAAACGGCAAAGTCCCCGTCATCTACCACATCAATTTGAAAGACCCGGATTCGTTCTTCGTGGCGCAGAGCTTCATGATGGACAACAAGGACGTCCTCTACGTCTCCAATGCGCCGGTGGCGGAACTGCAGAAGGTGCTGAACCTGGTGTTCTCCGTGGCCTATCCGATCGTGTCTGGTGTTCAGTCGTTCAAATAACTATGAAATTTCTGAAGCGCATTAATCGTTTGTTTTTGATAACGGTCATCATACCTACCAGTATTGCGATTATTTATTTTGGCATCATTGCGAGCGATGAATACACTTCCGTCAGCAGCTTCCTGATTCGCAGCCCGCAGCAATCCAGCGTCACTGGATTAGGTGGGTTGCTGAAAGGTGTCGGGGGATTTTCTCAGCCGGAAGGGAGTGCGTATACGGTTCAGAAATACATTCTCTCGCGCGATGCGATGATGGTTCTGGATCGCGAGCAGCACATAAGGTCGGAATTTCAAAAAGGTTCGATCGATTTTGTGAATCGATTTTCCATCCTCGGTTTGTACGATAGTATGGAGGAGTTTTATCTTTACTATGGCAAGAAAATCGTCGATGCGAAAGTCGATGCCGATTCTCCGATTGTGACGTTGAGCACCAATGCGTATGACGCACGTCTCGCCTGGAGCATGAACAAACGTCTCCTGGAGTTGGGTGAGCGGATCGTCAACCAGATGAATGCGCGAGCCAGGGCGGACCTGATCAATACTGCTCAACATGACGTCGACGTTGCCAAGGAAAATGACCGTATCGCCACATTGGCGTTGGCGCGATATCGGAACAACGCGGGCGTAATCGATCCCGAGCGCCAGTCCACCATTCCGCTGCAGCAGGTCGGGAAACTGCAGGACGATCTGATTGCCACCCGAGTGCAGATCGCTCAGATGGAGCGACTGTCGCCGGCCAACCCGGGGCTGCCGACTTTGCGGGATCGTGCCAAGTTGCTGCAACAGGCAATCGACCAGGTGAGCCAGCACGTTGCCGGCTCACAGGGCGCCTCGTTGGCCAGTAAGGCAGCGGAATTTCAGCGTCTCACGTTGGAAAAGGACGTAGCCGACAAGATTCTTGCGGGCGCCATAACGTTACTGGATCAGGCGCGTGTCGAAGCCGAGCGAAAGCAACTCTACCTTGAGCGGATCTCGGAACCCAGCTTGCCGGATCACGCGATGAACCCGCGCCGTGCGCGAGCGATTCTCGCGACGTTCCTGCTTGGCCTGGTTCTGTGGGGCGTGCTGACCATCGTGATCGGTGGAGTGAAAGAACACTATGAGCGTTGATCACCGTCCCCCGACATTCTCGGAGCAATTGCGTATCCAGATCCGAGTGATCTGGGCGCTGGTGATGCGCGAAATGATCACGCGCTTCGGCCGAGAGGGGCTCGGCGTGCTGTGGATAATGGCCGAGCCGGCTATGTTCGTTATCGGGGTGATGGTTATCTTTAGCCATACCGAAACGACAACCCGGTATTCGGTGGCTGAATATCTGGCTGTCAGTTACCCGACCTTGCTTCTTTGGCGGAACACGACAGGCCGGGTGATGAAGGCCATCGAATTCAATCGTGCATTGCTGCATCACAAGCCGATTCGTCCCATTGATATTTTGTATTCTCGGATCATTCTTGAGTTTGCAGGGGCGGCTGCTTCGTTCCTTGTGCTGTACGTAGTGCTGGTTGTAATTGGCATTTGCCAGTTTCCGGCTGATTTGCTCAGCATGATTCTTGGGTATCTGCTGGTCGTCTGGTTTTCGTTCAATTTCGTCATGACCATGGCGGCATTGTCGGAATTGAGCGAGGCTATAGAGCGGGTCTCGCACATCATTCTGTACCTGATGATTCCATTCTCCGGGGTCTTTATACCTACGTATGTTTTGCCTCCGAAAATTGGCGAGTTGATGACCTATTTCCCTTTGATTGATGCCGTGGAGTATTTTCACTACGGATATTACGGGGATCGTATGCCGACGATGTTTTACCTCGACTACACCGTAGCCGTGCTGGCATTTTTTACGCTCTTTGCACTTTCGATTGCCCACGTCGCTATCCGGCGTGTGCAGTTGAACTGAGGTAGAACATGATTGAACTGCGTAATGTCACCAAACGCTACTCGATCCATCACGGGCGTTCGCATCGGGAAGTGCTCAGAGGCGTCAACCTCCGGGTGCAGGCGGGAGAGCGGTGGGGTATTCTTGGGCGCAACGGTGCCGGGAAATCGACGTTGATTCGTATTATCAGCGGCTCGGACAAACCGCATTCCGGTGAGGTCCTCAAGACGATGTCCGTATCGTGGCCGCTGGCATTCGGCGGCACGTTCCAGGGCAGCCTGACGGGTAAGGACAATGTACGTCTGATCTCTCGCGTATACAACGTCGACTATCGAAAGGCGCTCAACTTGGTCGAGGATTTCGCCGAGCTCGGTGCGTATCTCGACGAGCCGGTCAAGTCATATTCTTCCGGGATGGCTTCGAGGCTGGCTTTTGCTATCTCGATGTCGATCGAATTCGATTGTTTCTTGATCGACGAGGGGATGTCCGTAGGCGATCATCGCTTTCACCAGAAGTGCAATGTCGAACTGTTCGAGAAACGTGGTGATCGGGCGATGATTATCGTTGCACACCAGACTGATCTTATTCGGAATCACTGCAGCCATGCTGCGGTGCTTGATGACGGCGTGCTGAAGGCCTGTGAGACGGTTGATGAGGCGATTCAGATTTACGAATCGCTTTAATGTCGCGGGAAAGTGGCTTGTTGTAGGCGGCCGCCTGAAATGTATTCGCTGATTCTTGCGAGGGAAGAGTGCGTTACATTATGTTCAGCAGTTGATTGAATGCATTGTTGGATGTGGCTTGGCTATTTGCAAAGGAATTGATCTGACATTGTAAGGCTGCGTCGGATTCGTAAGCGATCGTTCGGTCCGGAATGCCTTTTCGCACGAAAATTGGAACGGATGCGGCAACGTTGAGCGGGCGTCCTCGTAGAAAGCAGTAGGACGCTTTGTCGCTATTTCAGGCTTTTATAAATAAATTGCGGGAGTAAAGTTCGTGAAGCGAGTGGATTTTGAATTTTATCGTGACTGGTATCCGGAAATCAAAGATCTGAGCGATGGCGAGATCGTTAATCACTGGCGTGCCAGCAATAACCTCACGAGACACGTCCGCAATATTTTTGGGGTTCGGTCGCGCAGTAGCGGCAAAAAAACGCACTCGTCTTTCTCGGATCTGACCGAGTCGCTCAATCTGAATGTGTCGAATATTCCGAATGATTTTGATTGGAAGAAATACATCCTGCTGAACAGCGATCTCCCGCAGTCGTGGACCCGCTGGCATGCGATGCTGCACTATTTGCAGTATGGCATCGCGGAACAGAGAAGCTACCGGGAGAAAGGGTTCTCCGAGGTAAGCGCCTTTGTCGAGTTCAATGCAGACTGGTACGCAAAGACCTATCATCTGGCGGATGGCCTGCAGCCGGTCAAGCATTATCAGGACATTGGTCGAATCAATTTGCTTGCCCCGAATGCCGAATTCTCTCCAATTAGTTACTGGAAATTCAATCCGGATGTCGCTCATACGTTGACCGATCCGTTGCTGCATTATGTGTCGCATGGCCATGCGGAGCAGCGTGAGTTTTCCCGGGCAGATATCTCATTCGAAAAAACACGGAAGATTTATTCCTCGGCGGAGATTGATGCTGCACGAAAATTCTTCCAGTTCAATTCCGAGTTCTATCTCGAGAATCGACCGGACCTGAAGAATGCTGGTGTGGATCCCTTTGAGCACTATATGGTGTTTGGGGAGTCCGAACGTGCTCAGCCGTCCAGATTTTTTGATCCGGGTTATTCAAGGAAAAATACTCGTCGAGCCTCGAGCGCTGGCCGCATTCCGTGCTTGAGCATTTTCTTTCAATTGGTCTGTTGACGGGGCATTTCCCGTCGAAAGAAGTTGCCGCCGGGGCACGACGGCTGAACTTCCACTCGGCGATCGAGTGGGTCTGTCATTGGCTGGGGTTGGGCGAGCCGGTCCACGGCAAACAACAGTCGCACCTGCTCGAAGGCGAAACCGGTTACGCGGAAGCCACGTATGAAAAATCCGCGAAATCTGCCGGTACGAAAACGCTGAACTGGGTCATTCCACTGTTCTCGAAGGGCGGTGGCGGGCACACGACCATTTTCAGATGCGCCAGGACGTTGGCGCGACTGGGGTGGAAGTCGGTGTTCTGGGTCGATGATGCCACCAATAGCGCTCAAATCGATGCGCTGTATGCGGAGTATATCGGTCATTTTCCGAGCACGAATGTCTCGTTCCGTCTGATGGAGAGCGGGTTCAAGTCGATCCAGGACGAGTTCCTGATCGCGACGGCCTGGACGACTGTGTATACCGTTGCCGAGAACGTGCAGTCGAACGTCCGGCTGTATTTTCTCCAGGACAGAGAAAGTCTTTTCTTGCCGGCTGGCACGGATGCACTTCGTGCCGAATACACGTTCAAGATGGGGCTGGACTTCGTGTGCGCCGGGAATTGGCTCGAATCGTTGATTTCTGATCAGGAAGGTGACCATACGCACTTTGAATTGTGCGCGGAGCCGGTTTTTCAGAAAAAAGATCCGAAGCTGGAAGAGCGCGATATCCTGGCCGCCATCTACGTTCGCGGGCATACGAATCGGCGCTGTTCGGATTTGATGATCGATGTGGCGAATCAACTCTCCAGGCTGGGCATGGGGGAGGTCGTAATTTTTGGCGATGACGAGCCCGGGCCTCGCGTGTCGGCTGCCGTCACGAATGCAGGGATTCTGAGCGTTCAACAGATGGCGGAGCTATTTCAGCGGGCGAAATTCGGTCTCGCGGCTTCGGCGACCAACTATTCGATTCTGCCGGTGGAACTGGCGGCGGCTGGAACCATTGTCATTCAGCCGAGATCCGAGTCGACGCAAAAAACTACCGACATTCATGGGGCGATCTCCGTCGCGCCTACGAGCGAAGCTGTCGTCGGGAAAATCCTCGCGCTGCTCAAGAATCTTGATCAGGCGAAATTCGATGAGCTCCGCGGGGAGTACACGAACTTCGCGCGTTCAATTTCGTGGGAAAGCGAATTCGAGAAGCTGTCGGGCTGGCTTGATCAAAAACTGAGCCCGGATCATCGCGGCGGCCCGGCTGTCGTCGTGAAAAAAGATGTCGGTGTCGTCATACCCACCTATTATCCGGATATGGATTTTGAAGGGGTGATCGAGGCGATTCGAGGCCAGTTGACGTCCTACAACACCGAAATCCAGATTGTCGATACGCGAAAGGACGGGAACGTCTCTCCGGTTATCGAAAAAATCGAGCGTCTTGGCCTGGCGAAGGTTCATGCAATCGACGTGGCGGATTTCCAGCACGGTGATACCCGCAATCTTGGGGCCGCCCTGCATCATGCGGACTATTACGCGTATCTGACCCAGGATGCGCTTCCAGCATCTGAATATTGGCTAGAATCGCTGGTGTCTCCGCTTGCCATGCTGCCGGACTGCGGTTACTCGTTTGGGGCGCATCGAGCTTATCCGCAACACCATCCGATTTACGATTACGATCTTTCTCAGCATTTCGCGAATATTGGAATGCAGTTCGGCATTCTGACGGACAGAAGGCGTTGGGGGGATCGATATCAAAACGATCAATTCTTCAGGGCTGGACTGTGCTTCAACAGTGACAACAACGCCGCCTATCGGGGTGATTTGTTGAGGCACTATCGCTTTCCGAGCGTAGAGTTCGCGGAAGACCAAGGGATCGCGAAACGATTGCTGGATGCCGGATATTCCCGAGCGTACTGCCCGAGTGCCGTCGTATTCCATTCCCACGACTATACGAGCAACCCCGCGGAATCGTTCAAGAGAGGGACGGAGGAAGCCGAGGCCTTGTATCAGAATTTCGGCATCGTGAGATTTTCTTCCGTGAAGGACTATCTGTATTCGATTCGGCACGTCGAGAAAGCCGTCGTGATGGATGCTGCCCAACTTGGTCTGGCTCAATCCGATTGCGCAGGAATTATCGAGGCGAAGAAGAAATACGTCGACGGACTGTGGTTCATTTCGAGAAATCTTCTCGAAAAAGCCGACACCGTAAAGGCGTGATTCGAATGATGTCGTGCGGGGGTACGCGCCTCGTGCACGACGTCGTCAACTCGCTCCGGGGAAGCGCCGGGCAGCAAGTCAACGGGCGGGGTGCAAATGAGATTGCGTCGGGTCTGGTAGATGAAACTGCGAAGCGACGATCGTTGAGGTCATTCGGGCTCGAAAGCGAGCGTCGCTTCCTGTATTTTTCAATCGCGTGACGGATTGTTACCATGAGCACCCCGCAGCAGATTTCCCGCGATTGCCGTGTTTGCTCTGGGGAACAGATTGAGCAAATGTGCGACGTCCATCGCCAAGCCCTCGCGTCATGTCATGCGATGGCAAGAAGGGTTCTTGACGATATGAAACGGGGCGCTATCGACCGGCGAATTCCTGCGTCGGTCCGTTGGGCGGTGAGCGCCGGGTGTCCCCGCGAATTTCCCTGTACCGCCTCGAGCGCACGATGCCCGATGGCCGGGCATCACCTTTCCGCTGCATTTCTCGTCCAGCCGCATTCGCGTGTCTCGGCGCAGGTCGCATTGCCGAACGTATCCGGTTCAATCACCGGCACTTTGCCACGTGCTCTGTGGCTGGCCTATGGGCCGCCACAAAGTTCATTTACCATTTCGTCGTCGCAGGTTCGTCCGGTGACCGCCTTCTACGATGCCCGCGGCCGTGCAGGAGGCGACCGTTCCACAACGAACGAATTGGTGTTGGCCATGTGCCCCTTCCTGGATATTTTTCCACGCAAGTCTGTACTGCTCTGCGGTCGTTTCATGGCGCCGCGAGCGATCGGGCGCGGGGGGCAGCCGGAGCAGGAACAAAGGTCGTCAACGCGCCGGGGCGAGCATTCCGCGGCGGCGCCGACTCGTATTTCGACGCGATCGTTGCCTCGACAGCTTCCGACGTTCGAAGGACGATATCGTCGCTCGACAGTCCCCCGCGTGGCGGCTGATTCAAGAAGTCCAACGGCAACTGATGACCGGGGCGACGCGCGATATCGAGCGATGCAATCAGCTTGAACTCCGAATCGGCGAAATGTCCAAATGAAATGTCTATCGATGAATGGCAAGTTTGTTGATTCAATCTAATGGGAATGTTAGGTGACTAAGATGAGTAGCACGGGCGACGAAGGATATCTCGTCTCAATAGATCATCTAATGGAGGCGCGTGACGAGTTGTTTGTCGGCCTCGCATTCAAATTGCTGTTCAAGCGGGCGGTGGATGCGGCCGGGCTGGCCTATTATTCCGGCCGTCTGCGCAAGGGCCATTCTCGTATGTCGATCCTGGATCAATTGATCCGATCGGCAGAGGTGAGGTCGGATTGGGAGAGCGTGCCCGGCCTTTCGGTCGCGGTCGCCCGTTTTCGCAAATCGCGTCGTCTCGGCGGCTGGCGACTCGCACTGTTCGATTCCGAGCTTGGCGTGATGCCCGCTCATCGAAAGGCGCGTGCACGAGCCAATCATGCCGGGCGGGTGCAAGGGGCGCAGCCTGATCTCGTGAATTCTACGCCGCGTGGCTCTGAAGAAAGAGAGGACCTGGCAGGGTGGTTGGGAGTCGGCGAGGAGGAAATTCGGAGCGAACGAAACAAGGTCGAAGGAATATTCGACCCCGACTGGTATTGCATGACGTATCCGGATGTCCAGGACGGAGGAGTTGATCCGTTATTGCATTATGTAGTCAATGGACATCGTGAAAATAGAAATCCCGGTCCGAAGTTCGATACGAATTTCTACCTTTCCACCTATTCCGATGTATCCGGTACAGGGTTGAATCCTCTAGTTCACTACATAAAACTCGGGCGACGGGAAGGACGGGCAACCAACGCGCGCCAGCTTTACGGTGGCCTGGTGGCGGAAGCGCGAAGCGTAATCGTGAAGGAAATGTGCGTGGCGCCTCGTGGCGAGGCGGCGCTTCTTGTTACCCACGCTCCGGCAGGGCGCTTGAAGCCACATGTGCTGCCGTATATACAGCAGTTGCAAGGGGCGGGTTTGAAGGTTCTGCTCGTCGTTGTCGTCTATCGGCCGCTGGAGTTGCGCGACGAGGAGATTGCTGCCGCAGATGGCATCGTCGTTCGCGACAATGTCGGCTACGATTTTGGCGCCTGGGCGCATGCCTTTCAACTTTGTCCCAGCCTGTTCGGTGCCAGTTTGCTGGTCATGACCAACGACAGCGTTGTCCCTACCGCGGATAGGACAACGTTCGTCGAAATGATGGACCGCGTCCGCGCTTGCCCGTCCGATATCGTCGGACTGACTGCCAGTCACGAACATGGCTGGCACGTCCAGAGCCATTTCATGGGCGTCAAACCCAGGGCGCTCAGTTCGTGGGCATTTCAGCATTTCATACGTGACATCCGGCGGATCGATAACGAAGACGATGCGATTCGCGCCTATGAAATGCCCTTCGCGACACAGATGCGAAACGCCGGGCTAACGGCGAGTGCACTGTTCACGGGATCGTCTCCAGTCAATCCGACGTTTTTCAGCTGGCGTGAACTGATCGATCAGGGCTTCCCGTTCATCAAGATCGAGATATTGCTCAAACGGTTTGCCGAAGCAACGGATCAGCCCGAAATGCTTCGCGAGATACACGAGACCTGGCCACAGGTACTCGCGGGTGCCGGTTTTGACGTCAATCTCGTTCGTGCGTCACTCCGTGCCGCGGACATGGTGCCTCAGCCTGCCGAGGCCGGCGATGCGTTGCTCGTCAACGCCAGCGAGTATCGCGCGATTCGGGACGACCATCCGTTGCGCGTGGCTTATTTCGGCCCCTGGAACTATGAGAACGGTCTGGGGGCAGCGAGCCGGGAAATGCTCTGTACGTTGAGGCACACGAAGATTCAGCTCAACGTCTATCCGGTGACCAAGCCCTTTCATGTTCACAGGCTCATTTGCCCGGCTGTCGAAACGCTGGATTTCGTGGGGAATCCTGATATTGCGATCGTTCATCTCAATCCGGATTCCTGGGAGGTCCTGACGGACGAGCAGCGCGAGATCATTCAGTCTGCCAAGCAGCGGATCGGGTATTGGGTCTGGGAAACCGATCGCATTCCGCCGGCCTGGCAGAAGGAGTTGCACTCGGTCGATCGCATCTGGGCACCGAGCCGATATTGTGCCGACATCTTTTCAGCTGAAGTCAAGGTACCCGTCGACGTCATCCATCATCCGGTTCGCGTGCCGACGCGGATTGCTTCGGGTCGTGATTCGATTCTCCGGCGATTCGGAATCGACCCGGGGAATCGCGTCATTCTTTACATTTTCGACGCGGCCAGCTACCTGGTGCGTAAGAATCCCGAGGGGTTGATACGTGCCTTCAGGGAATCCGGCCTGGCAAAGCAGGGCTGGAATCTCGTTCTCAAGACAAAGCATCTTTACGACCGTCCGGACGCCGGCAAGGCGCTTCACTCATTGGCTACGAGCACGCCCGGAGTGAAGCTGCTGGAGGTCTCGCTTCACGCGGACGAAGTCACCAGTCTGATGGCTGCCGCGGATATCTATGCGTCACCTCATTGTTCGGAAGGGTTCGGTCTGACGGTTGCGGAAGCCATGGCACTCGGCAAGCCTGTGGTTGCGACGGATTTTGGCGGTACGCGGGACTTCGTTAATTCGGACTGCGGCTATCCCGTGCAGGCCACGCCGTGGGTACTTGAAGAAGACCACGGCCACTATCTGGCCGGCCATGGTTGGGGCAAGGTAGATGAAAGCGCTTTGGCGGCGGCGCTCGTCAAGGCCGCGACGGCAATTGCGAAAGGGGATCGCACGATGAACGCGGCCGCTCGGGAGAATATCGCGCGGCTTCTGTCGTATGACACGGTGGCACGTGCGGTCGAGGCGAGCTTTGCTGCATCGATTGCAGCTTCTACAGCGAATACTGCCAGCCCGTTCAGTCATGTGGTTGTAAACACCCCGCCGGCGCCACCGACAATTTCCGTCAACCTCGCCTCGGCTCGACGCTTCGCTGACTTTGCTCCAGGCGATGGTCTGGTTCCTGTTCCCCTGGCTGGCGATCTCTCGTGGGCCGGGGTGACGCTCGCCGATGGCGATCCTGATGACTGGCTGATTTTTGCCCCGGGTGAGGCTCGCATCTCTCCTGATGCCAAACAGGCGTTTCTAAGTGCCGCGACCAACCGCCCCGATGTCGTCCTGTTCTATGCCGACGATGTCGCCGGGGGCGAGGATCCGCTGGATCGCCTTCGGTTGAAGCCGGATTTCAATCCGACGCTGCTTGTCGCGCAGGACTACATTGGCGCACCAGTCGCAATCCGGCGAAAAACGCTGACGACAATCGGCGGATTGAATGTGCAGCGCGGAACGGCGGTGCTTTATGACGTTGTACTTCGTGTCGCTGAAGCGGGAGGGGCAATCAGTCGAATTCCCAAGGTCCTGCTCGGCTTCGAGGGCCGGCGTCCTGCCGCGAACAACGGTTCGCGACTCGCCGCGCTGTCATCACTCGAGGAGTTTGCCGATATCGCGCTTACAAGCGAACCTGCGAGCAATTTGCTGTTCCAGCGCCGCCGCTTCGCGGATATCGGCTATCCCCCGGTGACCATCGTCATCCCCACATGCCGCATCGCTCGGGTCGGAGCGGACCGCAGCTACATCGAGCAATTGCTGGAGGGGATTTCCGAGGTTCGGTGGGCCATGGACCGTCTGACGGTTATCGTCGGAGACGACATCGCGGGACCTCCCGACTGGATGAGTCGAACATGGCCGTTCAAGCTGAAACGAATCGAGACGGTCCGTGCTGCCGGCGAGCCGTTCAACTATGCTGCAAAGATGAATCGGCTATGGCGGACGGCAACGGACGAACAGATCATCTTCATGAATGATGACGTCGTGCCGGCCGGTGCGGATTGGCTTGCCGCGCTACTTACCTTTGCCGTTGACGAACGCGTCGGCGGTGTCGGTGCACGTCTCTATTTCGAGAACGGCCATATCCAGCACGTCGGCATGTTCCCGACACTTCGCACGATTGCCCACGCCTGGCTCGGATGGCCGGCCGATGCCAAAACCTATCAGAACTGGGCCGTGGCGCAGCGCGAATGGTCGGTCGTGACAGGCGCCGTGTTTGCGACGCGGCGATCCATACTTAGCCAGTTGAACGGCTTCGATGAGCGATTCAGCCTTGAATTCAATGACGTCGATCTTTGTTTGCGGATTCGAAACCTTGGCTACCGTATCGTCTACAATCCGGACGCGCAATTCACTCATGCCGAGAAAGCATCACGTGGTGAAACGATTCCGAATGGTGCGGAGGTGGCGTTGTTCCTCTCGAGATGGGCGCGATGGCTCGATAACGATCCTGCATCTCATCCGGGGCTGGCGCAGAACAGAATGGATCTGGTTGCTCAGCCGCTGTCCAGGTCGTGGTACTTTTGACGTCGATTTATGATTATCCGCAAATTGTTTTATGGTGCAATTTTGAGATGATTTTTAAATCATCGTGATTATTGTTCCACCCGAAATTGTTTTGTTATGCTGGTATGGCACCTAAATCTATGGCGCAATTGACTGCTTATAATTCTGGCGACTCCTGTCCGCCGACTCTCATCGTCGTTCTCGGTATGCACCGGAGTGGCACCAGCACCCTGACGCGGGCCACCGCTGTGCTTGGAGCGGAATTCGGAAGCAACCTGATGCCTGCCCTTCCCGGTAACAACGACAAGGGTTTTTTCGAGGATCTCGACGTCGTTGCACTCAATGTCGAATTGCTGCATGCAGCCGGAGGAGATTGGCATTCGATGGCGCCCATCGATCTCGGCCTTCTTCAGCCCGAGCAACTTGACCGGTTTCGGGTTCGGGCCATCGATTTGTTGCGCGCCAAATGCCGAGAGAACCAGATCCTGTCGGTCAAGGATCCGCGTCTGGCGCGGTTGCTGCCGTTCTGGAAACCGGTCTTTGCTTGCATCGGCATAAGAGTTCTCTATCTGATTGCGGTACGAAATCCGATCAGTGTCGTGCAGTCGCTTGCGCGGAGAGACGGTTTCCCGGTCGAGAAGTCTTATATCCTCTGGCTCGCCTATGTCGTGTCGGCACTCGACCTGACGCAGGACGTGCGGCGGGTACTGATCGACTACGATCGCCTCATGGATATGCCGCGCCAGGAGCTTGAGAACATATCGGATTTCTTCGATTTGCCATTGATCGAGTCCCGGCTCGAAGAGTTTGAATCTGCTTTCCTCGACGACAAGTTGCGGCACACTCGCTACACCGTTAATGATCTTCAGTTGGTCAATTCTGCGCCCCGGCAGGTCAAGGCGTTGTATTCGGCGCTTAGCGAGGCGGCATCCGGGTTTCCGGATTCGCCGGCCTGGCAAAGCGCGTTTCTGGACGCAAAGGTTTATCTCGAGGACATCGCGCCGCTGTTGCGTTACGAGTGGCGTCTGGAGCAGGAGATGAGCGATCTCCGGGCGGCCAAGGCGGAATAAACCGACATGAAGAGTACGGCCAGGAAGACGCGTCTGGGTGCCGGCACGCTGGTCTTTCAAAAACGTGCTCTTTGTCGTCTTGCAAGCGATACGGAATTAGACTTCGCGCGGCCTCTGCTGTTGTGCGACTTGTGACCTCGGCGACGTGGAAATGAGGTGGTCGCAAGCTGAATTTAAAATGACTTTTTGGAATTGTGCGGAGTACATATGATACTCGTTACGGGCGGGGCCGGTTTCATCGGCGGAAATTTTATCCTTGACTGGCTTGCCGGTTCCGATGAGCCTGTCATCAACCTCGATAAATTGACTTACGCCGGAAATCTTGACACGCTGAAGTCACTGGAAGGTGATTCGCGGCATCACGTTGTTCGGGGTGACATTGGCGATCGACAGCTGGTTTCGCGGTTGCTTTCCGAGCATCGGCCGCGTGCGGTTATCAATTTTGCAGCCGAGTCGCATGTCGACCGCTCAATCCATGGCCCCGGCGATTTCATTCAGACGAATATTGTCGGAACGTTCAATCTTCTCGAGTCGGTGCGCGCCTACTGGTCGGAACTCGCGGAAGAAGAGCGCCGCGCATTCCGCTTCCTGCATGTTTCCACTGACGAAGTGTTCGGCACGCTCGACGCGAATGATCCGCCTTTCACTGAAACCAACACGTATGAACCGAACAGCCCGTATTCGGCGAGCAAAGCCGCATCGGATCACCTGGTGCGCGCGTGGCACCATACGTATGGGTTGCCGGTGGTGACGACCAATTGTTCGAACAACTATGGTCCGTATCATTTTCCCGAGAAACTGATCCCGCTGATCATCCTGAACGCACTCGCCGGCAAGCCGCTACCGATTTATGGCGATGGCCAGCAGATCCGTGACTGGCTCTACGTCAAAGATCATTGCTCGGCGATCCGCACCGTCCTGGCGAATGGTGCGCTTGGCGAAACTTATAACGTTGGTGGCTGGAACGAAAAACCGAACATCGAAGTTGTGCATACGATCTGCGCGATCCTCGATGAACTGCATCCGCGTGATGATGGCAAGTCGTATGCGGAGCAGATCAGCTTCGTGCAGGATCGACCGGGCCACGATCGCCGTTACGCAATCGATGCTCGCAAGCTTGAGCGCGAGCTTGGCTGGAAACCCGCTGAAACTTTTGACACCGGTATCCGCAAGACGGTCGAGTGGTACCTGACGAATCAGGCCTGGGTGACGAACGTCACAAGTGGCCAGTATCGTACGTGGATCGAACGCCACTACGGGGAATAACCATGGCGCGTATCCTGATTACTGGTTCGAACGGGCAGGTCGGCTTCGAATTGCAACGCGCGCTTGCGCCGCTCGGAGAGGTGATTGCGCTGACTCGGCGCGACGTGGACCTGGCTGATCCCGCAAGCCTTGTCGCGGCGCTGGATCGTCATCAACCGGACCTGATCGTGAATCCCGCCGCCTATACGGCAGTGGACAAGGCCGAGAGCGAGCCGGAGCAGGCCCGGGCAGTCAATGCGGGAGCACCCGGCGTGATGGCTCAATGGGGGGCGACTCGAAATGTGCCGCTCGTTCACTATTCGACCGATTATGTATTCGAAGGCACGGGCGCGATGCCGTATCGCGAAGATGCGCCGGTCAATCCTCAATCGATCTACGGGACGACCAAGTGTGACGGCGAAATTGCGGTTCGGCAGGCCTTCGCGCGGCACCTGATTCTTCGAACGAGCTGGGTCGTAGGCGCGCATGGTGGCAATTTCCTCAAGACGATCCTGCGCCTCGCCCGGGAGCGAGACCAACTTCGTATCGTGGCCGATCAGACGGGCGCGCCCACTTCGGCGGCGTTGATCGCCGATGTGACGGCCCACCTCGTCGCGCGCTATTTCGCGGATCGCGAACACTTTGCGTTCGGCACATATCACCTCGCGGCGTCCGGCGAGACGAATTGGTGCGAGTATGCGCGTTACGTTGTGGCACTTGCGGAAGCGCGAGGCCTTGATCTAAAGTTGCGCTCGACCGATATCGTGCCAATTGCGACGCATGAGTATCCGCTTCCGGCAAAGCGGCCCATGAATTCTCGCCTCGATAGCAGCAAGTTGATGTCGACGTTCGGGATATCGCTCCCCGATTGGCGAAATGGCGTTGATTACGTCTTCGAGCAACTGCACGGCTGACACGGAAAAACAAGCATGAAGCGCAAAGGCATTATTCTCGCCGGAGGGTCGGGCACCCGTCTCTATCCGGCGACACAGGCAGTCAGCAAGCAATTGCTGCCGATTTACGACAAGCCGATGATCTATTATCCGTTGAGCACGCTGATGCTGGCGGGGATTCAGGATATTCTGATCATTTCGACACCGCAGGATACGCCGCGCTTCGAGCAGTTGCTGGGTGACGGATCCCAATGGGGGATTCGTTTGCAGTACAAGGTACAACCTAGCCCGGACGGGCTTGCCCAGGCGTTCCTGCTGGGCGAATCCTTTATCGATGGCGCCCCTTCGGCGCTGATTCTTGGCGACAACATCTTCTACGGTCATGATCTTGGCGGTTTGTTGAAGGGGGCAGCCGACAAGACCTCGGGCGCGCAGGTCTTCGCCTACCATGTCCAGGATCCTGAACGGTATGGTGTAGTCGAGTTCGACCCGGCGGGCAAAGCGATCAGTATCGAAGAAAAGCCCGAGGTTCCGAAATCGCATTACGCGGTGACCGGGCTCTATTTCTATGACGAGCAGGTGGTGGACTTTGCGAAGTCGTTGAAGCCGTCGCGACGCGGCGAGCTGGAGATCACCGATCTCAACGCGCTGTACCTGAAGGATGGCCTGCTCAACGTGCAGACCATGGGACGCGGTTTTGCCTGGCTCGATACCGGCACGCACGATTCGATGCTGGAGGCGTCGCACTTCATCGCCACGATGGAGCATCGACAAGGCCTGAAGATCGCATGTGTTGAAGAGATTGCATATCGCTTCGGCTATATCGACGACGAACAGCTCGAACGTCTCGCGAAACCGCTCAGTAAAAACGGCTACGGCCGGTACCTGCAGAACATTCTGAAAGAAGGAAAAACCCGGTGAACGTAATAGCGACTGCCATTCCCGACGTAAAGATTTTTGAACCGAAAGTATTCGGGGATGCGCGGGGTTTCTTCTTCGAGAGTTTCAACCATCGCGTGTTCGAGGAAGCGGTTGGGCATTCCGTCGAATTTGTGCAGGACAATCACTCGAAATCCGCGAAGAACGTCGTTCGCGGCCTGCACTACCAGATTGATCACGCGCAGGGAAAGCTGGTTCGGGTAGTCGCCGGGGAAGTGTTCGATGTCGCGGTCGACATTCGTCGCGCGTCGCCGACGTTCGGACAGTGGGTCGGGGTGGTTCTGTCCACGGAGAACAAGCGCCAGCTGTGGATTCCGGAAGGTTTTGCGCATGGCTTTGTCGTCATGTCCGAAGCGGCGGAGTTTTTGTACAAAACCACCGATTACTGGTATCCGGACGCAGAACGAGCGATCCGCTGGGACGATCCGACGCTCGCGATCGAATGGCCCATCACCGGTGAAGCGTTGGTGTCCGGCAAGGATGGGGCGGCACCTGTATTCAAGGATGCCGAGTACTTTTGAGTCGCTTCTCGCGCAAGTCCATGTTTGACTTCAATGCCCTGCGCCTGACTTGGGGGACGCCTTTCCTGGTCGATCGGTCCGATAATGTATCGCCCGTGTCGGCAGATCGACCGGGATCCCGGGCGTATTGGGTCAACGTCCAGTTGCTACCGGGTTGGTACATGATCGAGCTTCGCGTGAGCGGTCATGCTGCGCAACTGCGAGCGCGGTTGCGGCTGCCCGGTGGTGCATCGTCTGCCACGCTCGCGATGGAGCTCAGCGCGCGGCAGGTGAGCAAGCGGCTTGTCCATCTCCCGGCGCGCGGAAAGATCGAAATCGAGATTGATTGCGACGATCAGTCTGTCGATCGAATCGAGGCATTCCGCCTTGTCAGGGTCACGACGCGATTTGCGCACTCGCGCATCATGACCAAGCTCGGTGCGCTACACCCACGGTACAAACCGTGCGGCGATGATTACGATCTGACTGACGTCGGCCACGGTCGCGTCGACATGGCACAAGCATGGCGCGATTACTGTTGCCTGTTCGACGAGTCGGAACTCTTGGTCGGATACCCAGACTGGATCCGCCATTTCGATACGCCGAGTCCCGACACGTGCCGCGTGATGCGTGACAATCTGCACTACTTTGCCAGCGGCCCGCTGTTCGCGATCGGCATGGAGGTGTCCGGTGCCGCGTCACCGCATTGGGAAACGGCAATCCGCTCGATCACCGCGCAGATTTACCCGCACTGGCAACTTGTGATCGTTGATCGACGTTCCGACTCCGATCGCACTGCACTGATTCCCCGGGACTTGCTTGCCGATACGCGCATCCGCGTCATTTCGGATCGCTCTACAGCCGAAGCGCATTCGGCGCTTGATCGAGCGCTCGCCGAAAGCGGTCGTTGGGTCATGTTCATCGGACAGTACGACGTGCTTCCTCAGCATGGCCTCTACGTCGTGGCAGACGCGATCAACCGGCACCCCGATGTCGACCTGATTTACGCGGATGAAGACAGCATCGACATCGACGGCGTTCGCCACAGTCCACGCTTCAAGAGCGACTGGAGCGAGGATCTGATGCTCTCGTCGGATCTATTTGCTGGTCTTGGTGTTTACCGGCCGGAAGTTTTCACGTCATCTGGCGGGCGGGACCATCGCCACGGGGCCGCGTCGTGTTACGACATGACGCTTCGCTGTCTCGCGCATACCAGTCGAGACAGGATCCTGCACATTCCGCGTGTGCTCTACCACGTACGTGCTCATACGGAAGCAATTCAAGATCCGGATGCGCAACACGATGTGCGCGATGCGGGCCGGATGGCGGTCGTACGTCACCTGTCGCGGGCGGGTATTCGGGCAACGGTTTCGTCAACGGAGCATGCCCGTCACATACGATATCCGTTACCGGAAAAGGCGCCGCTCGTCTCGCTGATCATTCCGACTCGCAACGGGTTTGCGTTGCTCAGTCGTTGCGTCAATTCGATCATCGAGAAGACTTGCTATCGTGCCTTCGAAATCATCATCGTCGACAACGGATCCGACGATCCGGAAACCCTTGATTACATGGAGCGGCTTTCGATTGATCACGGCGTACGCATCCATCGGGACGATCGTCCGTTCAACTATTCTGCGCTCAATAACCGAGCGGTCGAATTGGCGCGGGGCGAGTTCGTCGCACTCGTCAACAACGACGTGGAAATCATCGATGGTGACTGGCTCGACGAGGTGATGGGGCACGCGTTGCGTCCGGAGGTCGGCGTCGTTGGTGTCAAATTGCTGTTTTCGAACGGAACCGTTCAGCATGCGGGTGTCATCGTCGGGCTCAGCGGCTGCGCCGATCACCTGCATCGCGGGCTGGACCGCGACGAGCCGGGCTACATGGCGCGCGCGGTAACCACGCAGTCCTTGTCTGCCGTCACCGGTGCATGCCTCGTCGTCAGGCGATCCCTGTATCGGCAACTGGGCGGATTGAACGAACGTGATCTCGCCGTTGCATTCAACGACGTTGATTTCTGCTTGCGGGTCCGTCAGGCGGGTTATACGGTGGTCTGGACGCCACATGCCGTGTTGTATCACCACGAATCCGCCACGCGCGGCCGCGACGATACCGAGGAGAAGATGGCACGGGCCACTCGAGAAATCGAGTACATGCGTGATCACTGGCATGACCTCATCGCGAATGATCCGGCTTATAACCCGAACCTGTCCCTCGATCGATTCGATTGTCAGCTCGCGTGGCCGCCGCGTGTCGCGTCTCTCAGGCGTCTCGCGCTCCATGCGCCCGGAGCGGTGAAATCTTGAGGGCATTGAGTGCAGATCGCTGGCTAGCGACCGGTTCAACGCTTACCGTGAACTGATTCAACTGATCGTCGGCCGCTCCTGCAAGCGTGGGGCAGGGAACGATTGCATGACAGTGCGTGTACGCTAGCGAGTGGCGCCTCAGGGTGCGCCGTGGCTCCGCTATTCGGGGCGGCGAGCCCCGAGTCTTTACCTGCAGCCTGTTTGGGCGGATCGTCTTGCGCCTTCGTCAACAATTCTTCCGCGGGCTGAGCCGTTTTCTCGTGTTGGCTCGTCATGCCGTCGATCCGGATTCATCCATTTTCGGTCCATATGAAAGATTTTCTCCTGTCGATAGTTCGTCGAACCGTTCGATTCAAGGTCAACCCGGTCCGGGACCTCGCTTTGTCGGGAACGACGTCGACCGACTGGACGTCGATGGGAGACCATCCTGTGTTTGACCTTGAGCCGGAGGACGAGGGCAAGCCCATTCCACTCGGCTGGGTCTATGTCGAGTCCAGGATGATTCGGCGTGGCGCGCACCTGGTGGCTCGGCTTTACGTCGATACCGGATCGGGCTTTTCAGATGCGGAATCGTTTGTCATTCCCGCGGCCCGCTCTGGGAATATCAAGGAGATCATCAAGATTCCGCGTAATACACGCCGCTTGCGTCTGTCGCCGATGCGGGGCGAGGGCGCGGTCAGGCTGGAGTTTCTGCGGATAACAGAAATATCATGCCTGGAGAGAATTGCCAGAATGGTCGAGTGGACCATTGGGGATATAATTAAATTCAAAGATACCGATCGCGCGAGAAAATACAATATAACGTGGAGGCGCTTGTTGGTTGACCTGAAGGGGGCGTATGCGGAGTGTGCAAGGCTGCGATTTCATTCTGCTCCTCTCGATTACAGGTCGTACGTAGAAAAATTCGATACGCTTAGTGAATTTGATATTGTCTCGATTCGTCGGCACATGGGTTCGTTTGCGAAGCGGCCATTGATTTCCATTCTGGTTCCGGTGCGTGGAGTGTCCATGAGGTATCTGGAATCGACTGTCCAGTCGGTTTTGGTGCAGATTTACGAGAATTGGGAACTGTGTATTGCTGTTGATGGCGCCGCGGAATCGGAAATTGCTTCATATTTGAAGTCCGTTTCGGAAAAAGATGATCGGGTAAAGGTTATCTTGCTGGATTCTGGTGGATATGTGTCAGTCGCTGAGAATGGCGCTCTGGAGCTGGCGACTGGAGAATTTTCCACGATTCTCGGTCAAGGTGACGTACTTTCGCCTCATGCACTCTATCTCATTGCCTTGAAGATCAATGAGGCGGACAATCTGAATATCATATATTCGGATAACGATGAAATTGATGAGAACGATAATCGGGATAACGTTTGCTTCAAGAGTTCGTGGAATCCGGATTTGTTTTTTTCTCGCGACATGATCTCTCGTTCGGCTACGTATAGAACGTCGCTCGTGCGCGAGATAGGTGGGTTCCGGGTCGAGTATGAGGGCGGGCAGGATTGTGATCTTACGCTCAGGTGTGTGAAAAGCAGTGCGTCGTCTCAGATTTGCCATATCCCGCGCGTGCTCTATCATTTTCGTGGATGCAGTAAGTCTGGTTTGGTTGATCCGGATGCGGAAGGTGATGTATGCAACGCGAGGGAAAGGGCGCTTTCCGAATTTTTCAAAGATCAGCCTGGAGTGAGTGTTTCGCGGGGTGAATTGACCGGAACCTATCGGGTGCGATATCCGATAACCATGCCTGCCCCCAAGGTTTCAGTCATCATACCGACCCGAGACGGTGGTCCGTTGCTGAAAAAATGCATCCTCAGCATATTTGATGAAACCGACTATGAGAATGTGGAAATCGTTGTCGTGGACAATCAAAGCAAGGATCGCGAGACAATTGATTTTCTACGGTCGTTGTCGCTGAGGGGTAATGTCACTGTATTGGGATATGATTTTCCTTTTAATTATTCATCAATCAATAATTTTGCGGAAAAATATGCGTCTGGTGACGTGTTGTGCTTTCTCAATGACGATGTGGAGGCAATCGAGCCCGATTGGCTGACGGAGATGGTTTCGCATGCACTGCGCCCGGATATTGGCGCCGTGGGGGCAAAGCTCCTGTACGCCGACGGATTCGTCCAGCATGCAGGCGTAGTGACGGGCATTGGCGGCTTCGCGAGCCATGCGCACCGGTTATATCCAGCGACGCACCCGGGGTATGCAGGAAGAGCGGCTCTTGTGCAAAATTTCTCGGCGGTCACGGGAGCATGCCTGGTCATGCGTCGGGAGATATTTCGTGCGGTCGGTGGCTTTGATGAAGAAAATCTCCCAGTTGCATTCAATGATGTGGATTTGTGTCTCCGTGTACGCGAGGCGGGTTACAGGATAGTGTGGACGCCATATGCAGTCCTGCACCACTTCGAATCCTACAGCAGGGGGGACGATCAAATGTCTGCTGAGAAGCGTGCCAGGTTTAATCGGGAGAAGAGTTTCATGCTTTCCCGGTGGAGTACCGATCAGTCGGATGATCCGTATTACAATCGGAATTTGACGCTTGATCGAGAGGATTTCACCATTTCCGATTTTCCGAGAATGTATGCTCCGTGGAAGATCCGGGGTGTATGAGTTTTTTGCGGGAACATCGTGCTTCATGGGGTTGTACGGAATTGTACTGTCCCGTGGCCCCTTTAGGGTATCTCGGAGTGAACTGAATAAAGTAACGCGGAGGGAATATTCGTGGATATAAAAAAGCGCCTGCTGCCTGGCATTCCATTGATTGAGTCGCCACTTTTCGATACGGAGATTGCAGAAGCGGAACTGGCGCCTGACGAACTTGAGATCGCGGTTGCGCTGAACCGTAACGGTTATGCCGTGATCGACTTTCCCGATCCTGATCTCGAGGCAAGGATTGCACGAATTCGGGAACGTCTGACTTCGCGGTTTGCCGACACGGGATTGGGGAGCGATGGCGTATTCTATGCTGCCGGTCGCATTCAGGACGCGTGGATAAACGACCCGGATGTCAAGGCGATTGCCACCAACCGTCAAATGCTGGATTTGCTCGGACGCATGTATGGCCGAACTGCATTTCCTTTCCAGACGCTCAATTTCCGAGTCGGTACGCAGCAAAAGATGCATACCGATGCGGTGCATTTTTCGTCGATCCCTCAGCGTTTCATGTGTGGCGTATGGGTCGCACTGGAAGACATTTCTCCCGAAGCCGGGCCGCTTCAGCTGGTTCCGGGATCGCATAACTGGCCCATGATCGATAATGCAGCTGCCGGTAGGCGCGGATTTGGGGTATCCAGCGAGTCGGCACAATTACCCTATCAGGAAATCTGGGATGCCATGGTGGAGGCTAAGGGGGGCACTACCAAGACCTTCGAGGCGCGAAAGGGGCAGGCGCTGATCTGGTGTGCCAATCTGCTGCACGGGGGCAGTCCGCAAGTCAACTCTGCGATGACGCGCTGGTCACAAGTGACGCACTATTTCTTTGACGATTGTGTTTACTATACGCCCGCGTTTTCCGATGAATACTTGGGACGCCTGCAGCTTCGCGATCTGGTCAGTATCGTCGATGGGTCGCGAAAGCCCAATTCCTATCTGGGCGAGGAGGTCGCAGCGTCTGCTCGCACCGCGCCGCGTGAGTCGAGAACCCTGGCGGCGAGATTGCGCAAGTGGATGACTTCATCTTGACCCCATTTATATGATCGTGTGATTGAAAATGGTTTCTCACAACCGGTAATAGCGCCGGATTTGACGAGAAGTCCATGAAATGGGGATCGCCGGGCGTCGACAGATGGGCCGGCGGCGCGTAGGCGCCTATTCCTCGGCATCGTGGAACTGGTGGCACAACAGCGGCAGATACGCATTGCGATGGCGAGGTGCTCGACAAGGTGCCGTCGTTGTGCTGCCGGTGGCACGGGCAAGCCGTTTCGACGATTCATTGCGAAGTGGCCGGATTGCCAATCGGGGTTGGCGTTGCTGCCGATGTCCACCTATAGCATTTGCCCGTTTGAGCAGAGCGCTGTCACCGGGTGAGTGAGTCAACCCGCCCGCTGGCGCGTGCAACTCCCGGTGATCACATCCCCCTTCTGATTCGCGACATGCCCCGTCGCACGCGCAGCGGCTCGACGCGTTGCCCGCTACCCGCACGGACCCGCTTACCCAACCTTCACTTCTCGCTCCCGTGGCTGTATCAGTACATTCCGCACAGCCTCAAGGCGTTTACTTGAACGTCGCCCCGCTGGTTTGGGGGCATTGAGCAATGCGCGTCGTAAGGCGACAGCACAAGCCCCCACTGGCGCGTCGTCGAATCCCGTTCCGCGTATTTCGCGGCCCTGCGTGATCGGCCGCACTGACATCGTCTCGCTCCCATTCCGGCACGCCGCTGACGTGACCGTCAATCGTTCCGTCAATGTCTGCAGTCGCTTTTCCGGAGTCGCCAGGTTGCTCTGGTTCGGGGCGGAAAATTCGATTTCGATCCGGCGGGGATGGCCTTTGGGTGTCGCAGCGCGCGCCAAAAGCGGGAGTCACGGCAATCCGAGCACGCGCTGCAGGCGCTCTGTAATCAAATGTAAAAAAATGTGGCTTCTGTGAGCGACACTGAACGCGCGAAGGCATGTATAAGCCGATGGGCTATGCAGGAAATCCTGAATTTGAGCATGTTCATCCCGTTGTCGGATGGACTAGTGCCTGTCAAGTCTGGCTGGCGGGGATGTCATCTTGCGTGGCTGGATTGCAACGATGGGGGCCGTACTTTGTTACGTTTCTTTTATTTTTGTAGAGAAACATTTCATTGTCGGGAGAATGTATGTAAATTGTAAAGCTCCTCACAGTCAAATCATAAGTCTGTAGATAGCGCGGTTTGTCGGACGGTCGGATTGCGGTAGCAACCGAACGGGGCAATCGCGGCGTACGGCTTTGGCCCGCGCGATCGTGACAATCGAGAGATCATGAGCATCAGTGAAATTTTCCGAGTGGTTGGAACCGACATCACCGAAGGCGGGCGTGTTCCGGTCTCGGCTTTGCGGAAGCCGAAAATTTTGAGCATCGGGGGATGCGTTACCGAGGTTCTCGCCGGAAGAATGAATCGGCTCGCGGATGTCACGCATCTGTGGCGTGTGAGTGTGCCTTGCTTGATGTCGAAGAAAGTGGACGGGCGCACTTATTTTGAGTCGCATGACCACCAATTGTCCGAGCGAATAAATTTTGAGTTGACGAAGCAGGCGTTGCGAAAACTCAAAACGGGTGGCTACAAGTTTTTGATTTTCGATCCGACCAGCGATTTTAACAACGATTATTACGAAAAAGACGGTTGTATCATTTCCGACATGGAGACGATAGGACTGGCGCCGGACTGGAAGTGGCCCGAGGGGTTCGTGGAAGCGGGATGGGTCAAGATTTCGCCGGGGAGCTATCATTATCTTGAGATTTATTTTCATTATCTCAAGGAACTGATTGAATTGGCTGGCGAAATTGGTCTTCCGCTTGTAATTATGAAGCGGCGGGCTTGCATCAATAAAATCACCCACGATGGAGTAACCGGACTGGGTGATCCCAGTGCGACGGAAATCAATTGGTGGGTTGACCTTCTTTGGAAGAAGATTGACAGTCTGCTGGGAAGGTTGAATGTTCTCGATTTAAACGGACGTTTCTCGGTCACATCTTTTGATGTGCCGTTTGGCGAGGGTAAGTTCCACCCGATCGACGAGTTTTATGACTATGCGGCGTACAAGTTAATGGGGCTGATGAGATTGGGTGATGATCTGATCTCGGAAGTCATGTTCAACGTGTACAGAGATCGGGCCAGTCGCCGTCTCGCCATTCATACCGAGCGCGACCGGTTGGTTCACGAGCGTGACAACTTGATTCACGAGCGAAATGGCCTGGCTCAGGAGCGGGACGGTTTGGTGCATGACCGGGATGCCCTTCGTTTGTCTTTCGATAATGTTGTGGCGGAGCGAGATCTCATACTGGCTCGCGAGATCGAAAACGCACGTATTGCAAACGAGTGCCACGGGCAGGAACTGACGGCGCTTGCCGAAGCGCGAGATGCGGCTCTTGCCGAAAACGCGACCAATATTCTGGCGCTGGCGAATTTGCAGAAATCTTACGAAGAGCTTTCGCGCCAGCATGATGAACTGCGTGTTCAACAAGCACGACTTTTCAATGAGTTGCGGTTGGAAGGCGGGCCGATGGCTTTGCGTGATGTGCTTCCGCTGGCCAGGGCTTGGCGGCCGATAATTCGCCGAATCGGGAAGATCAAGCGATTTTGTGGCCGATTGACGGGGCGCAGCAATCGTGAGCTGACGCAGCATAGCGAGCTCCGTGAACAGTAAGTAAGGCGTCGTACGCAATGTTCGATCGGGTTGCAGACGGAGGCGACTGAGTGGAGTGCGCGTATGCGACTCCCTTGGAAGTGATGCTCGCAACCACTGAATCATCAACGGTCTGATGCAGAGGATGTGGCGAACGGCGGGCGCGTGAGGCGGTGCCCACCGGGCCCTGACGAATGAGCTGGCTATATGCTTATTGCCCGGCGTAGCGGAGCCCAGTGCCGTGTCCGTAGTGGTGTCGATGCGGTCCTGTTTGCGCCCGGATTCAGCAAAGTGCGGGGCCGCAAGCGCGCGGTCATGCGATGCGTCAGGGGGCGACGTAGCGGGCTCACGCCGTGGAGGGGCCGCTGGTGTGAATTCGACGCGATGTCGAGCGGGCCCCTCTCACACAAATGTGACGCGTGCACGAATCGGTTTTGATGAGCGCCATATGTCGTTTTTTTGACGACGACAGATATTTCGCATTTGTAATGCAATGCGGTATCCTCCACACCTCCGGCGGTCATTGTCGCCTCATTCAGCCACTAAGTCTGGCACGAAAGCTTGTGTTTATTACACAAGTCTTACCAACTTATCACGCAAGTATTTCGTGCTTCTTCGGGCTTCCATTCAATAACCTAGATGCCGCGCTCGTTTCTCGTGCTGCAAGGCACAGCCTCGTTTTTTTTTCACCGGCTCTCACGCGCGCTCCAGGACAAGGGGTTTGCCGTCTACCGCGTCAATTTTTGTGGCGGGGACTTACTGTATGGCGGGGCGGGCACCGTTTTAAATTACAGCGGTGAGGTTGGGAATTTGCCGCAATGGTATGACAATATCGTGCGGCAAGAAGGAATCACCGACGTCATCATGTTCGGCGACTGCCGCGACATCCATCGCGAGATGCTGGCAGTCTCGACGGCGCACGGCCTGCGTGTCCACGTGTTCGAGGAAGGCTACGTTCGACCGCACTGGATCACGCTGGAGCGTCACGGTGTCAACGGGCGCTCGTTGCTGCCGCGCGACCCCGCATGGTACCTGCAGCAACGCAGCGTAACGCCCCCCGCCAAGCAGTGGGAGGCCACGGGCTACAACCTGTACGAGCGTGCGTTCCACGACATCACGTATCGTTTTGCGAACACGGTATGCTGGCCCCGGTTTCCGAAGTATCGCAGCCACCGACCGAAAAACGGCTTCTTCGAATATTCGGGGCTGGCCGTTCGGATGCTTATGCAGCGCAAGCATCGACGCGAAGCGGAGATGGTTACGCGCGAGTTGCTCGACAGTGGACGGAGTTACTACCTGTTTCCGCTGCAATTGAATTCGGATGCGCAAATCGTCGTGCATTCGTCTTTCGATGGAATTCGAGCAGCGATCAGCCATGTTGTGGAGTCTTTTGCGCGATACGCGCCGCAAGATGCGTTGTTGGTGATCAAAAATCACCCACTGGATACCGGCCTGATCGAGTATCGGAATTTTTCGCTTAAAATTGCGCGTGCCGCAGGCATGGAGAATCGGATTCGTTTCATCGATGCCGGCCATCTTCCGACATTGCTTGAACATGCGCGCGGGGTCGTGGTGATCAACAGCACGGTCGGCTTGTCCGCGCTGCATCACAAGCGGCCGCTGGTTGCACTTGGCTCGGCTATCTACAATTTCAGCGGCCTGACCTGGCAGGGTGATCTCGATGACTTTTGGCTTGAAGGCGTGCCGCCAGATATGGATCTCTATCACGCGTTCCTCGACTACGTGATGCATCACACCCAGATCAACGGCGATTTCTACACCCGAACCGGTATTGCGATGGCTATTGCCGGCGCGGTCGCCCGGCTAGAGCGTGCGGATGGCTAAGGCGTCGGTTCGGCACGTCGTTGTCACCGGCGCGAGCTCGGGCATCGGTCGCGCTCTTGCGCTCGCATACGCGCAGCCCGATGTCATACTCGGCATCGTTGGCCGGAGCGAAGCGCAGCTCGAATTGACCGCGGCGGCGTGCAGGGCGCGCGGCGCGAAAGTGATCGTCGGCATCGTCGACGTCCGGGAGGTCGATCCGATTCGTGTGTGGCTGCATCGCTTCGACGATCAGTATCCGATCGACCTGCTCATCGCCAACGCCGGCGTCGCGAGTACGCTGTCCTCCGCATCCGATTGGGAAGATCTCGACCGTATTACCAGTGTCGTCGACACGAATTTCTACGGTGCGATGCACACCGTCCTCCCGATTGTCGAACGCATGCGCATCCGCAAGCATGGCCGCATCGCCGCAGTCAGCTCTCTGGCAGCCCTTCGCGGCATGGCTATCTCGCCCGCATACTGCGCGAGCAAATCGGCGATCAAGGCCTACGCCGATTCCGTCCGCCCGCTTCTGAAGCGCGATGGCGTCGGTGTCTCGGTCATTCTTCCTGGCTTCGTCAAAACGTCGATGAGCGACGTGTTCCCGGGCGACAAGCCTTTCATGTGGACTGCTGATCAGGCTGCCGCATATATTCGTAGAAAGCTCGATATCGGGCGTGCGGAAATCGCGTTCCCGGGCCTGCTTGCATTCGGCATGCGCATCCTGGCCCTGCTGCCCATCACGCTGGCCGATGCGATTCTCGACAAGCTTTCGTATCTGCCCGGCAAGGAAGACGTAAATTGACGGGCGCAATCTGGCTCGCGTTCGCCGTTGCGGCCGGCGCGTCGTTTCTGCCGGACCGGATCGCAGTTCCGCGCGCGCCATTGCGGCGTCGCGCTGATGCGCTGCTTTTGCATGTGCTTTCGGTCGTGTTCCTTGCGTCGCTGATGTTGCTCGTCACTGCGCGTCCAATCTTCTCGTCGTCCGTCGCGGTTGCGCTGGTCGGGCTCGTTGCGGTCGTGAGCAACGCAAAATATGAATCCCTGCGCGAACCGTTCGTTTTTACCGACCTCAGCCTCTTCAGCCAGTTGTTCTCGCATCCGCGGCTCTATCTGCCGTTCCTGAGCGCCGGCAAGATCGTTGCGATCGGCGTAGGGATCGTATTGGTCGTCGCCGGCTATCTCGCCGAGGCGCCCGTCACGCCGCGTCCGGTGCTCGCGCTGGCGGTCGTGGTTGCGTTCACATTCTTACTGGCGCGATACATTGCAGCTCGCCTGCCATTGGCGCTCGACGCAGAGGAAGATCAGCGCCGTCACGGTTTTTTCGCAGTCTTCATCGCATACTTGCTGAACGGCATGCGGCCCGCGACTTTCGAAGCGTTCCGGCGCGCGGTCGAAGCGGGACCGTTCGCGACCGGTACGCCGGCGCTGCGCCCTGACGTCATCGTGATCCAGAGCGAGTCGCTGTTCGATGTGCGGCGAATTTCACCGGCGATCACTCCCACCGTGCTTTCCCATTTTGATCGGGCAAGAAGCGAGGCGGTCTGTTACGGCGAGCTTTCGGTGCCGGCGTGGGGCGCAAATACGATGCGCACCGAATTCGCGATGCTGACCGGCCTGGCATATGAACAGCTCGGCTACGCGCGCTTTTATCCCTATGCTTTTGCGCGTCGGTCGTGCGCATCGATTGCACGCTGGTTCGGGCAGGCTGGTTACGGCACGGCTGCGATTCATCCGTACTACGCTGATTTCTTTGGTCGTAACCGCGTATTCCCGTTACTCGGATTCGACAAGTTCCTCGATATAGAACACTTCGCCGATACGCCGCGAGCGGGCCCGTACATTTCCGACGCCGCCGTGCTGGACGCCGTGCTTGCCGAACTGGAAGCTGCACGCGACAAGCCGCAATTCGTGTTCGCGATGACGATGGAAAATCACGGCCCGCTGCATTTGGAGCAGGTTTTGCCTGGGGAATCGTCTTCAAGGCATACTCTGGGCGAGAGCACTTCCTGGCGTGATCTGACAGCATACCTGCGCCATATTGAAAACGCCGACGCTATGATCGGGCGCTTGCTCGATCATTTGCGCGCCAGCGATCGTGAAACGATCGTTTGTTTCTATGGCGACCACGTTCCCGCTCTGTCTCACGTGTTCCATAAGTTGGGCGTTTCTCCACAACGCAGCGACTACTTCATTTGGCGGAATTACGGCGCAGTTGCTCCCGAATGCCGGAATCTGGCTGCCGAAGAGCTGGGGACGGTATTGACGCATGTGGTACAAGACGACGGAAATCGCACGGAAGAGCCGTGCGCATCCGAGAAAGCGACATAAAAGATGAACAGTAAGATTGCAATAATTGGGATAGCGTGTCGGTTTCCCGGGGGCGCAAACAACCCTGGCGACTTCTGGCAACTCCTGCGCGACGAACGCGACGCCGTCACCGAAATCCCCGCCGACCGCTTCGGCACCGATTTCTACCAGCACCCGTCCAAGCGCGAGCCGGGCAAGAGCTACACGTTCTCGGCCGGCGTCGTCGACAACGTCGCTGGCTTCGATGCAGCGTTCTTCGGCATTTCCCCGCGCGAAGCGGCCCAGATGGACCCCCAGCAGCGCCTGCTGCTCGAACTCGCATGGGAAGCATTCGAGGACGCGGGCGTGCGCCCGGCCGACATGCGCGGCAGCAACTGCGGCGTCTTCGTCGGCGCCGCCAGCATGGACTACGGCAACCGCAACATGGACGATCTGAACGTGATCGATCCGTATTCGGCGACCGGCAACACCCTGAGCATCGCGTCGAACCGCGTGTCCTACCTGTTCGACCTGCGCGGCCCGAGCATGTCCGTCGACACGGCCTGCTCGTCGTCGCTCGTCGCACTCCACCAGGCCGTCAAGGCGCTGCAGTCCGGCGAAGCCGACGTGGCGCTCGCAGGCGGCGTCAACCTGCTGCTGCACCCATTCGGTTTCGTCAGCTTCTCCAAGGCGTCGATGCTGTCGCCGCGCGGCCGTTGCCGCGCGTTCGATGCGACCGGCGACGGTTATGTCCGCTCGGAAGGCGGCGCGTTCGTCCTGCTCAAGCCGCTCGATCGCGCGCTCGCCGATGGCGACACGATCCATGCGGTGATCGCCGGCTCCGGTGTGAATTCGGTCGGCCACTCGCCGGGCGGCATCAGCGTGCCGGGTGCGGCCGCACAGGCGTCGCTGCTGCGCAGCGTGTACGCGCGCGCGGGCATCGATCCGCAATCGCTGGCCTATCTCGAAGCGCACGGCACCGGCACGGCGGTCGGCGATCCGATCGAAGCGCGTGCGCTGATCGACGTGGTGTCGGGTGGGCGCCCGGCGGATCGTCCGCTGCTCATCGGTTCGGTCAAGACCAACATCGGCCATCTCGAGACGGCATCCGGCATGGCCGGGCTGCTGAAGGCCGTGCTGTGCCTGAAGCACCGCGCGGTACCGCGCTCGCTGCATTTCGTCACGCCCAATCCTGGGATCGATTTCGACGGCGGGCGTCTGCGCGTCGTCGACCGCTACATGCCGCTCGACACGGGCGACGCGCCGCTGACGGTCGGCGTCAACTCGTTCGGCTTCGGCGGAACGAACGCACACGTCGTGCTGACCGAGGCGCCGGCTGCAAACGAGGCGTCGACGGCCGCGCCCAAGCCTGAGCCGACGCAAGCGCAACTGTCTCCGCTCGTCCTGACCGCGCGCAGCGCGAACGCGCTCAGCGCGCTCGCCGGCCGCTATCTGGTGGCGCTCGACAACGGCGGCGACTGGCAGGCGCTCGCCGCCGCGGCCGCACGTCGTCGCCAATGGCTCGAGCACCGCGCGATCGTCGCGCCGGCCGACCTGGCCGAAGGGCGCACGGCGCTCGCGGCGCTGGCCCAGCCGGCACAGGAAGGCCTGCCGGCCTGCGTGGCAACCGGTCAGGCGCCGGCCGACGCAGTGCGCACCGCGCTTGTCTTCTCTGGCAACGGCTGCCAGTGGGTCGGGATGGGCAACGAACTCTATGCGGAGAACGCCGTGTTCCGCGCGGCGCTCGACGAAGTCGACGCGCTGTGGTGCGCCGATGGCAGCCCGTCGCTCGTCGACGTGATGCGCGGCGGCCCGAGCGCGGAATGGCTGGCCGGCGCGGGCGCCGAATGGCTCGCCGCGACGGAGAACGCGCAGCCGCTGCTGTTCGCGATCCAGGTCGGCATGATTCGCGTGATCGACGCGCGCGGGATGCGTTACGACGCGGCGATCGGCCATAGCGTCGGCGAGATTGCCGCGGCGTGGGTGACGGGCGCGCTGTCGCTCGCCGACGCGGTTCGCGTGATCAAGATCCGCAGCCGCGCGCAGGCGATGACGCGCGGCAGCGGCCGGATGGCGGCCGTCGGCATCGGCGATGCGGCGGCGCGTGAACTGATCGCGCGCCACGGGCTGGCGCGGCGCGTCGAGATCGCGGGCATCAACAGCCCCGACGCGGTGACACTCGCGGGCGAGCTGCAGGGCTTGCAGGCGCTGGAGGCCGCGCTGCGCGGCAGCGGCAAGTTCTTCCAGATGCTGGATCTCGACTACGCGTTCCACAGCAGCCACATGGACCGCATCGAGCCGGTCGTGCTGGCCGAGCTGGCGAGCCTGCGGCCGCAGCCGGGCAACGGCACGTTCGTGTCCACCGTGACCGGCGGCGCGCTGGCCGGCACCGAGCTCGATGCCCGCTACTGGTGGCGCAACATTCGCGAGCCGGTGCGCTTCGGCGACGGTATCGCACATCTGATCGAGCAGGGCGTCCGGCTGTTCGTCGAGGTCTCGCCGCATTCGATCCTGCGCACATACGTGAAGCAGGCATTCGCGGCCGCCGGCGCGACCGGCGTGGCGCTGCCGACGCTCAAGCGCGATCACGGCAGCGCGGCGACGCTGCGGCAAGCGATTCTCGCGGCGATCGCGCACGGCGCGAGCGTCGATCCCGACCGCTTCGCGCCGGGCGAATCGCGCGCTGCATTGCCGTCCTATCCGTGGCAGCGCGACCGCTTCTGGCTGACGCCGACCGTCGAAGGCTACGGCCTCGTCAATCGTCGCCGCGAGCATCCGCTGCTCGGCTATCGCCTGCACGAGCACGCATTCGCGTGGGAAAACCAGCTCGATCCGGCGAAGCTGCCGATGCTGGCCGATCACGTCGTCGACGGCGGCGTGGCGTTCCCGGGTGCGGGCTACGTGGAAATGGCGCTCGCCGCGGCACGCACCTTCTTCGATACGCCGGATGCGGCACTCGAAAACGTCGAGATCCGCACGCCGGTGGTATTCCAGCCGCAGCAGGCAAAGCTGTTCCGGCTCGTGATCGAGCCGCGTACCGCGACCTTCACGATCGAGACGCGCGACCGGATGTCCGACGGTGCATGGACGCTGAACGTGACGGGGCGGATGCTGGAAAGCGGCAACACGCTCGGCGATGCGAGCGTCGTGCCGTCGGGCGCGCTCGATCGCCTGCTCGCGCTGCCCGCTGCCGACGGCGACACGCTGTATGCAAACACGGCGGCCATCGGCCTCAGCTACGGTCCGGCATTCCGCTGGGTCCGCACCGTGCGGGTCGCCGCGGATGACGGCGCGGCGCTGGCCGACGTGGCCGCGCCGGCCGCATGCGGCGACGCGCGGGCATTGTCCGCCTATCTGCTGCATCCGGCGCTGATGGACAGCGGGTTTCACCCGCTGTTCGCACTGCTTGCGGCGCACGCGCGCGAAGGCGAGCATCCGGCTTACGTGCCGGTGCAGATCGGCCGGGTCGACTATCTGCGCGGCGACACGGTCGAGCGGGTGCTCGTACGGATCGACCGCCACAGCCCGCATTCGATCGTCGCGCATTTCGAATTCCTCGACGCGCGCGGCGCGATCGTCGCGCGGCTCGGCGCATGCCGGTTCCGGCGTGTCGATCTCGTCGGCCGCCGGCAGAACCTGCCCGCGCGCTTCGTCTACCGCCTTGAAGAAGTGCCGCTGCCGGGTGACATCAATGCAGCCGGTTTACCGGCCCCCGACGCGCTGCTCGCACAGTCTGTCGCGCGGCTCGATGCGGCCGGGCACGACGGCCGCCGGACGCAGCATCTGACCGAAATTCTGCCGCTGCTCGACGTGCTGGCGAGCCTCTATGCGCTCCGCGCGTTCGATGCGCTCGGCGCATTCGGCGGGGCATGGCAGCCGGCGGCCGGGCGTGAGGCATTGGCCGCACGTCTTGTCGACATGCTGGTCGAAGACGGTCTCGCTCATCGCGATGGCGCGCTGCTCGTGCGCGACGACGCGGCGTGCGCGGCGTTGCCGCCGCTCGACGAGCTGTGGCGCGGGCTGCTGGCCGAATCGCCGGGGCACGTGGCCGAACTGACGCTGCTCGCGCATTGCGGCGCGGCGTTGCCGGACGTGCTGAACGGCGCGAAGGACGGCGCACGCCTGCTGTCGCCGACCGGGCACAGCCTGGTCGAACAACTCCTTGCCGCATCGCCCACGTGGCAGCACGTGCACGCGTTGCTGATCGCAAGCGTCGAGCAGGCGGTCGACGCATGGCAACCGGCACGCCGGTTGCGCGTGCTCGAACTGGGCGCGATGGACGGCGACGTGCTGCAGACGCTCGGCATGCATCTCGCGGCCGCACGCTGCGATCACACGATCGCCGGGACTGCCGGCCAACTGGCCGGGTTCGACGCGGATGCGGAAGCGGCGGTGCGCACGGTTGCGCTGCAGTCGGGCGAGCGGCTGTCGCTGGCGGCCGACGAAGCCGGTCCTTACGACCTGATCGTCGCGAACCGCGCGTTGAGCGGCCGTCACGATGTGGCCGACGCGCTGAATGCGATGCGGTCATGGTTGGCGCCGGGCGGATTGCTGCTGCTGGCCGAATCGCGTCGCGGCCGTTTCTCCGACATCGTATCCGGCGCGCAGGCTTCGTCGACGGAAGTCGATGCGCCCGCGCCGCTGGCGCCGGCGGATCTCGACGCAGCACTCGAACGCGCGGGCTTCGTCGATGTCGTGCGGCACGTCGAGCAATCGCTCGATCTGGACGGCACGCCGACGTTCGTCATCGCGCGCAACCCCGCGAGCGCCATTGTCGCGCAACGCGGCGAGGAGCCGAGCGATCTCGATACGCTTGCACGCAGCGAGCAATGGCTCGTGATGCACGCACCGGATGCCGCCGGCAGTTTCGGCGGGCGGCTGGCCGATGCGCTGGCGCGCGCGGGCTATCCGGCCGATATCGTCGACGTCACGCACGCGGCCGATGCGATCGCGTCGTTGCCGGCCGGGCAGCCGGCGCATGTCGTGTTCTGCGCGCCGGAAACGCCGCTCGCGGAATCGGCGACGGGGGATGGCCTGATGGCCGCGCAGCGTAACGGCGTGATTGCCCTTGCTGCACTCGTTCGCGCGCTCGGCGCGCAGCCGAACGCGGCCACGCGGTTGACCGTCGTCACGCGTGGCGGCGCGCCATTCGCCGGGACCGCGAATGCGCATCCGGAACAGGCCACGCTGTGGGGTCTCGGTCGCGTGCTGGCGAACGAGCATCCCGAGCTCGCGTGCCGCCTGATCGACGTCGATCGCGCGGCGGACCGGATCCCCGACGCGCTGATTCGCGAGCTGACCGGCGCAGCGGTCGAGGAAGAAGTCGTCCTGGGCGCCCACGGGCGGCAGGTGCCGCGCATGCTGACGGCCGCGCAGGCCGCGGCCCGCAACGATGGCGCGATCGCGCGTGCGGCCGTGCTCGCGTTCGACGCGCCGGGCTCGTTGCGCAACCTCGAATGGTTCGCGTTGCCGGAAAGCCCGCTGGGTGACGACGAAGTGGAGATCGAGCCCGTTGCCACCGGCCTCAATTTCCGCGACGTGATGTATGCGATGGGGCTCTTGTCCGATGAGGCGGTCGAGACCGGCTTCGCGGGTGCGACGATCGGGATGGAACTGTCCGGCCGCGTCGTCCGCGTGGGCAACGCGGTGACGGGATTCGCGCCGGGAGATGCGATGCTCGGCTTCGCACCGGCCTCGTTCGCGACGCGCGTCAGGACGCGCGCGCAAGCGATCGCACTGAAACCCGAACGCTTGTCGTTCGAGGAAGCGGCGACCGTGCCGACCACGTTCTTCACCGCGTACTACGCACTCGTCGAACTCGCGCGCCTGCGTCGCGGCGAGCGCGTGCTCGTGCATGGCGGCGCGGGTGGCGTCGGGATCGCCGCGATCCAGCTCGCGCGCCACTTCGGCGCGGAAGTGTTCGCGACGGCCGGCAGCGACGAGAAGCGCGAATTCGTGCGCCTGCTCGGCGCGGACCACGTGCTCGATTCGCGGAGCCTCGCGTTCGCGGACGAGATTCGTGCGCTGACGGGCGGCCAGGGCATCGACATCGTGCTGAATTCGCTTGCCGGCGAAGCGATGGTGCGCAGCATCGATACGCTGCGGCCGTTCGGTCGTTTCCTCGAGCTCGGCAAGCGCGACTTCTACGAAAACAGCCATATCGGGCTGCGGCCGTTCCGCAACAACATCAGCTATTTCGGCATTGACGCCGACCAGTTGATGGGGGCGCTCCCGGAGCTGACCGCGCGCCTGTTCGGCGAAGTGATGGCGCTCTTCGAGGCAGGCGTGCTGCATCCGCTGCCGTATCGCGCGTTTCCGGCCGAACGGGCCGAAGATGCGTTCCGCTACATGCAGCAGGCACGCCAGATCGGCAAGGTGCTCGTGACCTATCCGTCCGGCACGCCGGCCCCGACGCGCGGCGTCACGCGCGCGGGTTCGCTCGTGCTCGATCCGCATGGCACGTACCTGGTGGTGGGCGGCACGGGCGGGCTCGGTTTCGCGAGCGCGCGCTGGATGGTCGAGCGCGGCGCACGCCGGCTGACGCTGGCGAGCCGTTCCGGCGAGCTCGCTGCCGCCGCACGCGAGGAAGTCGAGCGCTGGCGCATGACGCTCGGCGTCACGGTCGATGTCGTGTCGTGCGATGTGACCGACGCAGCGGCGGTCGAGGCGATGATCGATGCGATCGTCCGGCGCGGCAGCCCGCTCAAGGGCGTGCTGCATTCCGCGATGTCGATCGACGACGGCCTCGTGCGCAATCTCGACGATGCGCGCATGGCCGCAGTGCTCGCACCGAAGGTGGCCGGCGCGTGGAACCTGCATCGCGCGACGCGCGCGTTGCCGCTCGACCTGTTCGTGGTCTATTCGTCGGCGACGACCTATCTCGGCAATCCGGGGCAATCGAACTACGTGGCAGCCAACACTTTCCTCGAGGCGCTCGTCGAACATCGTCGCGCGGCGGGATTGCCGGGCACGTTCATGGCATGGGGGCCGCTCGAGGACGTCGGCTTCCTCGCGCGCCACGCGGATACGCGCGAGGCGTTGCAGTCGCGGATCGGCGGTGCGTCGATCACGTCGGACGAGGCGATGGTCGCGCTCGAGCGTGCACTGGTGGCGGGCGCGGCAGGCGAAGCCGTGGTCCGGCTCGACTGGCACGCCGTGGCGCGCGGGATGCCTGCCGCGAAGGCGCGCCGGTATTCGCTGCTGCAATCGCACGCGAAGGGCGGCGATGCGCGCGACGGCGGCACGCAGTTGCGGGAAGAAGTGCTGGCATTGCCGCGCGACGAAGCGATCGCGCTGGTCGCCCGGACGCTGCAGGGGCAGATCGCGCGAATCCTGCACATGACGCCGGATCGCATCGCGCTCGACAAGTCGGTGCTCGACATGGGCATGGATTCGCTGATGGGGATGGAGCTCGGCCTCGCGGTCGAGGAAGCGTTCGAGGTCAAGCTGTCGGTGATGGCGATCGCCGAGGGCGCGTCGGTGACGACGCTGGCCGGACGTATCGTCGATTCGATCGGCGCGTCGACCGATGCGGATGCCGGTTCCGCGACGGATGCTGCGCAGGAGGCCGTCGCGGCGCTTGCTGCGAAGCATGCGATCGACGGCGAAGCGCGCGCGATGCTCGATACGCGGCAGGCGCCCGTGGCGGGCCAGGCGTCGCCGACGCTGGAGGTCGCGCGATGAACGCGCCGTCCGGCTGGGCAACGCGTCAGGGCACGCTGGCACGTCCGTTGGCGATCGAAGGTCACGGGCTGCACACGGGGCGCCGGGTGGGCGTGCGGATCCTGCCCGGGCGTCCGGAAGAGGGCGTGACGGGCATCGCGTTCCGTCGCGTCGCGCAGGGGCGCACGCTCGCGACGCTGCCGGTCGATCCCGCGCTGCGCCGCGCGCAGCCGCTGTGCACGATGCTGCGCAACGCCGACGGCGTCGGCGTTCGCACGATCGAGCATCTGCTCGCGTCGCTGCTCGCGTGCGAGATTGATCACGCGATCGTCGAGATCGATGCGGAAGAAGTGCCGATTCTCGACGGCAGTGCCGCGCCTTGGGTGGATGCCATCCGCGCGTGCGGCCGTGTCGCGCTTGATGCGCCGAAACGCTTCATCCGCGTGCTGCGGCCCGTCGTCGTCACGGACGGCGAGGGCGACCAGCGGCGCGAAATGCGGATCGAACCGGCGCCGCGTTACGAACTGAGCGTGCGCAACGACCTGCGCGGCTTCGGCGACATGCACTGGGACGGGGCGCTGACGCCGGCCGCATTTGCGACCGAAATCGCACCATCACGCTCGTACGGCCGCGTGAAGTGGGCGGTACCCGCGATCGTCGCCGGTTATCTGCGCGGCGTGCCGATCCTGCGCGGCGCGCGGCCGTCGTGCACGGCGTCCATCGTCGGCAATCGCGTGCTGGGCGGGATGCGGCTGCCGGAAGAGTTCGTCCGGCATCGCGTGCTCGACCTGGTCGGCGACCTCGCGCTGGCCGGCGCGCCGCTGCTGGCGCGCGTGAGCGCGCTGCGGCCGAGCCACGAGATGAATTTCCGGCTGGTGGACGCGCTGCTGGCCGAACCCGACGCGTGGCAATGGGCCGAGTTTCCCGACGCGTGACACCACGCTTTTTCATGATGCGCGGCGTAACATAGCGCCTTTTCGAGATACAAGCGAAGGAAGCAATGGCACTGGGAGAGCATCTTCGCCAGCAACTGGCGGCGAAAGCGCTGAAACGGCAACTGGAGCGCGCGACCGATGCGGCCGCGGCACCGGGCGCGCCCGGCACGCTGGCCGCGCAGACCGCATCGGCTCGCAGCCGCTTCGAATCGATGCCGCAGTATCAGCAGGTCCGGATCATGCGCGAGATGGGCGAGAAGCTGCGCGTCGACTCGCCGTTTTTCCGCGTGCATGAAGGCGTGGCCGGTGCGACGACGCAGATCGGCGGCCGCGAGTACCTGAACTTCGCGAACTACAACTACCTCGGCCTGGCCGGCGATCCGGCCGTGTCGTCGCGCGCGAAAGCCGCGATCGACCGTTACGGCACGTCGGCCTCCGCGAGCCGGATGGTCGCGGGCGAGCGCCCGGTGCAGCGCGACCTCGAGCGCGCGCTGGCGGCGTTCTATGAGACCGACGACTGCGTTGCGTTCGTGAGCGGCCACGCGACGAACGTGACTGTGATCGGCGCGCTGTTCGGCCCCGGCGATCTGGTCGTCCACGATTCGCTCGCGCACAACAGCATCGTGCAGGGCGCGCAGTTGAGCGGCGCGAAGCGGCTGAGCTTCGCGCACAACGACTGGCAGGCGCTCGACGAACTGCTGTCGCGCGTGCGCCGCGAATACCGGCACGTCCTGATCGCGATCGAAGGGCTGTACAGCATGGACGGCGATTTCCCCGACCTGCAGCGCTTCGTCGACGTGAAGACGCGCCACGGTGCATTCCTGCTGGTCGACGAGGCGCATTCGCTCGGCGTGCTCGGCGCGACCGGCAAGGGCATCCGCGAGCATTGCGGCGTCGCGCCCGACCAGGTCGACATGTGGATGGGCACGATGAGCAAGACGCTGGCCGGCTGCGGCGGTTTCATCGCCGGCTGCCAGCCGCTGGTCGACATGCTGCGGCACCTGGCGCCGGGCTTCCTGTACAGCGTCGGGCTCGCACCGACGCTCGCCGAAGCGTCGCTGGCTGCGCTCGAGCGGCTGCAGGCCGAGCCGGAGCGCGTCGCGCAACTGCAGGCGCGCGGGCGGCAGTTCCTGACCGAGGCGCGCGCCGCCGGGCTGAACACGGGCACGAGCGCCGGGTTCGCGGTCGTGCCGGTGATCACGGGGAGCTCGCTGAAGGCCGCGCAATGGGCCAATGCGATGTTCGACGAAGGGATCAACGTGCAGCCGATCTTCTATCCGGCCGTCGAGGAAAAGGCCGCTCGCCTGCGCTTCTTCATTTGCTCGACGCACGAGCCGGAGCAGATCAGCCGGACGGTCGCCGTGTTGTCGCGCCTCGCGGGGCGCAGCGCGTGACGCTGGCCGGCGTATTCGCGCAAGCGGTGCCGCGCGCCGGCGAGCGCGTGCGGTTTCGTGCGGCGGACGCGGGTGATGCGGCGGCGTGCGCGCCGCTCGTCTTTGCATCCGGCGTGGCGGAATTCGGGTTCTTTCTCGGCGAAAGCGACGCACGCTGCGTCGCGTTCCTGCAGCAGGCGTTCCGGTCGCGTTACGGGCGCTTCTCGTGGCGCCGGCATCGTGTCGCGGTCGCCGACGATGGTGCGGTGCTGGCGGTGATGGCGATTCACGACGGGCAACGGACGACATTCGACGACGTGCATGTCGTGTGGGCACTCTCGCGCTTTTTCGGCGTGCGCCGCACGATCGGGCAGTTGCTGCGCGGGCTGATCCTCGAAACGGAAATTCCGGCGCCGAAGCGTTCGCAGATCCTCGTCGCGCATTGCGCGACCGACGAGCGACAGCGCGGCACGGGGATCTTCAGCGCATTGTTTCGCGATGCGCTGGATACCGGCGCGTTGCCGGCCGATGGCAGCCGCGACGTCGTTCTCGACGTGCTGACGCGCAACGTGCGGGCCCGCGCGCTGTACGAACGGCTGGGGTTCACCGCGCTACCGCGCCCGCGTGCCCGTTCGCGCCGGCTGCCCGCCGAACTCGATTCGATCCGGATGCGGTTTTCTCGCCGCGCCTGACGGCGAGTATCGTGCCTGCCGCCTTACTTGTGTCGCGGGCTGAACGGCTGGCGGAGTACGTTGGCATCATGTGCGGACGTGCTGGCCGTTCGCGCGAATGGCGCACCGACGCACGCGGGACGACGTTCGACCGCGACGGCGTCAGCCGTCCAGCGGCAGTTTCCGGATGATCGCGTCCACACACTCCGAGGGACTTGCCTCGGCCGTCCTGACATGAACGTCAGGGGACTGCGGCGGCTCATAGACAGAATCGATGCCGGTAAATTGGCGAATCGCGCCTTGCCTTGCCAACGCGTAGAGTCCCTTCGGGTCGCGAGCCTCTGCGACTTCGAGTGCAGCGTCGACAAAGACCTCGATGAACGTACCGGCCGCAAAGCGCGCACGCGCCTTGGCGCGCGCCTCCTGGAATGGCGAGATCAGCGCGGCGATGACGACGAATCCGGCATCCACCAGTAGCCTCGCCACCTCGGCGGTTCGTCGGATATTTTCATGGCGATCGGCATCGCTGAATCCGAGATCCCGGTTCAGCCCCTCGCGCAGGCGGTCAGCATCCAGCAGGTAGGTGCGCAGTCCGCGGTCATCGAGGTGTTCCTGCAGCAGAGTCGCCAGCGTCGATTTGCCTGCACCGGAGATACCGGTCAGCCACACCACGAAGGCGCGATCCTGTTTTCCGTCCGGACTGGTGGAGCGACCGTTCGTCGGCGTGGTGGGTGACAAATTCTTGAAATCTTGGGGCATTTCCGATGTGAGGTGCGGGCGATCGTGCAGTTGCTTTCTTGGGTTCGGTTTACTCCTGGGGCGGATTGTAACGCGACGGAAAGTTTGTAATCCCTTCCTTTTTTAACGAATTGCTTCGTGCGTGTGTGTCTGATACCGCCGTCTAGATGAGGTCAACGGTGTCAATGCGCTACTTGTGCCGCGGACTGAACGGCCGCTGCTGCACATCGGCGCCGTGCGCGACGATCGCCATGCTCTCCGGTACTTCCTCCCACGCGCCCCTCAAGTCGACGAGCGGCTCGGACACGACCATGAACGCGTCGTCGCCGGCTTCGGCGATGCGCGGGTTGTGCGGATACAGCTCGTGCAGGTGCTTGAACGACGTGCTGTGGAACAGTGAGCGCGACTGCCGTTCGCTCGAATAGCGCACCGCGATGATCCGTTCACCGTCAGTCGCGCAGATCGTCATGTTGAGTGGATCGGCCACGCGATGCCGCCCGGCGGTTTCTTCCACCACGCCGACCATCCGCTCGAGCGCCGGCAGCGGCGTCTGCTCGAGGCCGTAGGTCAGAGCGAGACGGAACATCAGTTCGGAGTCGGTCGAGCCTTCGAGCGTCGGGAACAGCGCGGGATCGACCTTCATCGTCAGGTCGCGGCGCAGCTTGTGGAAGTCGCGGATCAGCCCGTTGTGCGCGAACAGCCAGCGGCCGTGGCGGAACGGGTGACAGTTGGTTTCCTGCACGGGGGTGTCGGTGGCCGCGCGGATGTGCGCGATGAACATCCGCGAGCGGATCGCGCGTGCGGCTTCGCGCAGGTTGCGGTCGTTCCACGCGGGATGCACGGAGCGGTAGCGGAACGGGAGTTCGTCGGGGCGCCCGTACCAGCCGATGCCGAAGCCGTCGCCGTTGGTGGTCGTCGCCCCCAGCTCCGAATGCAGGCTCTGGTCGATCAGCGAATGCTTCGCGCGGAACAGTACGGTCTCGAGATGAATCGGATTACCCGTATAGGCGAGCCAGCGGCACATGGAGCGCTCCTTCACGATGAATCGTTCGCGCATGGTAGCCGACTTCGCGGCGCGTCCGTGCCTGGGCGCACGCGGCCAGTCATTCGGGCAGGTACGCCGGCCAATCGTCATACATCGATTGCCTTGCCTGCCCGGATGCGCGATGCGCAACCGGGTGGCCTGCGGCCAATCCGACCGGGCGCCGCCACGCGACGGCAGCGCCGCGGCCGTCAAGCTCACTCGCCGAGCGCGTCCATCACACGCGCCGAATAGACGAGCGCCGCACCCGCGTTCAGCGCAATCGCGACGCCGAGCGCTTCCGCCACTTCCTCCTTGGTCGCGCCATGCTTGGCCGCTTCCGCGGTGTGCACGGCGATACAGCCGTCGCAGCGCGTCGTGACGGCGACCGCGAGCGCGATCAGTTCGCGCGTCTTCGCGTCGAGATGGCCCGTCTTGGCGCCGGCACCTGACAGCGCCTTGTAGCCGACCAGCGTATCGGGCGACAGCTTGGCGATCTCGCCGATGCGCGTCGAGAGTTCCTTCCGGTATTCGTTCCAGTTCAGCATGATGCGTCCTTTCGAGTAGGGGTGAGGAGGGCGGCGGCTGCCGCGATCTCGGGCGATGCAGGGCTATTCTGATCGCTCGCGCTGAGGGTTTCGATACGCTAGAGTGTCAATTTTTAGCGCGATCGTCTCATGGATGCGTTGAGTCAACTCCTGTCGCTGGGCCGCAGCCATGTCGAGCTCGACGTGCGCTGCCTGCTCGACGGGCCGTTCGCGATGCCGCACGACCCGCTGCCGTCCGGCGAGGCGGCGTTTCACCTGGTGCTGGCCGGAACCTGCCGGCTGCGTACCGCGGACGGGCGCACGCTGCAGCTCGCCGACGGCGATTTCGTGCTGCTGCCCGCGGGTGGCGCGCACGACCTGCTCGACGCAGGGGCCGGCCGGTCGCGGCCGGCTGCGGCGCTGCGTGAACAGGGCA